>CAYGKB010000013.1:0-21662 GCA_964350425.1 uncultured Chromatiaceae bacterium
CGGCAACCACCACTGCCGGCGTGGCCACCGTGGATATTGATTCCACCTTTGCCGGCCGTTCGACGATTACCGCTACCGGCACCTCGCTGGGCGCGGTTCCGCTGGTGGACGGTCCGACCACGCAGCTGACTATTGAATTTGTCGCAGATACACCGGATACACTGAATCTGGCAGCCTTCCCGGACAACCTCATTTCCGGCGAACAGGCGACGATTACGGCAGTGGTGCGCGACGCTTCCGGCAACCGGGTCAAGAATGTCAACGTGGATTTCAATATCAGCGCGGACCCGTCTGGCGGCGGTCTGACCGTCTCCTCTGACCAGACCGACAGTCAGGGTATTGCCACGACGATATATACGGCTGGTAATTCCACCACCCAGAACGGCGGTGTGGTAATCACGGCAACCGTGCGCGGCACAGTCATCACTGACACAGTCAACCTGACCGTGTCCGGCAAGTCAATTAACTTCGTGATCGGTACCGGCAACGACGTGTTTGAAATCAGTCCCACCCGTTTCGGCGTCCAGTACACGGTGATCGCCACCGATGTGACGGGTGCGCCGGCCGCAAGCGAGCAGCTACGGCTGACCGTCAAGTCGCGTCAGTATCGCAAGGGCTTTCTTGAGCCGAACGCTGCCAATGATGGCTGGAGAAAGAACGCCACCGAATATGTGTGTGACGACGAAGACTATATAGATTATGGCGGCAACGAAAACGGCAGCCTTGATTTGGGTGAGGACTTCAATGGCAACGGCACGCTGGAGGCCGGCAACGTCGCGACCATCGTGGCGACCGAATGCGCCAACGTGGCCGCTGCCGATCCGGGCGTAGCACAGCAGAATCTGCTTACCGACGCCGCCGGTGCGGTGGAAGTCTGTGTGGTGTATCCGCAGGAATACAACCTGTGGCTGGACGTGCGTCTGACGGCTACTGTGCCGATTGACGGCGGCACCGAGAACACCGAATCGAGATTCTTCCTGCTGCCTGCCCTTGCTGACGATATCAGTAACGTGGACGCTTCGCCTCCCGGCGTCGTCAGTCCCTTCGGTACGCTGCCGTGTGCTGACGGTACCGGCCTCTGATCCGAGGCAGTAACAGACCAAAAAAAGCCGGCGAAAGCCGGCTTTTTTTGTGCGCTTTTATGCGCCGGCCGGGCTATGGTTTATGCTTGCGCCCCATAGAGTGCGGCCATGAATCAATCAGACCAAAGCAAACGGAACATTTACCTGATCGGCCCGATGGGATCGGGCAAATCAGCCGTGGGCCGGCGTCTGGCAGGCGAACTGGGACTGAAATTCCACGACAGTGACGAGGAAATCGAGGCGCGCACCGGTGTTGATATCGCCCTGATATTCGACAAGGAAGGCGAAGCCGGATTTCGCCGCCGGGAAAGTGCCATGATTGATGAGCTGACCGGCCTGAACGGGGTGGTGCTGGCAACCGGCGGCGGTTCGCCGGTGAACCCGGCCAACCGAGCCCGACTGGCAGCCCGCGGCACGGTGGTATACCTGTACACTACGGTGCCCGAGCAGTTGCGGCGCACGGCCAGGTCAACCCACCGGCCACTGTTGCAGTGTGATGATCCGGCCGGCCTGCTGCAGGAACTGATGCAGCAGCGCGACCCGCTGTATCGGGAAATTGCCGACCTGGTCGTGGCGACCGACGGGCGACGCGTGACCAGCGTGGTGCACGAGATCCTTGAGCGTCTCGCGGCCGAATCGAACTAGGCATTGCAGCATCAGCCGCACTGGCGGCGGCAACAAAAGCAGAACAACATGCAACAGAACATGGCACTTAATGTAGATCTGGGCGCGCGCAGCTACCCCATCATGATTGGCACCGGCCTGCTGCGGCAGGGCGGTTTGCTGGATCCGTATGTGGAAGGCCGCGATGTGCTGATTGTGACCAACGATCAGCTGGTATCGCTTTACCTGCAGCCGGTGGAAGCACTGGTCACCGGCAGCCGGGTGAAGTCTCTGGTGTTGCCCGAGGGCGAGTCCGCCAAAACCCTCGACACCCTGAAGCTGATTTTTGATGCGCTGGTTGCACACCGCTTTGGCCGCGATTGTGTATTGATCGCGTTGGGCGGCGGCGTGATCGGCGATATCACCGGGTTCGCCGCGGCGACCTGGCAGCGTGGCGTGGATTTCATCCAGGTTCCGACCACGTTGCTGGCCCAGGTGGACTCGGCCGTGGGCGGCAAAACCGCAGTCAATCATCCGGGGGGCAAAAACCTTATCGGTGCTTTCCATCAGCCACTATGCGTGGTCAGTGATATGGATACGCTGAATTCGCTGCCGGAGCGTGAACTCGGTGCCGGGCTGGCCGAGGTCATCAAGTACGGGTTGCTCGGCGACGCCGAATTTTTTGCCTGGCTGGAAAGTGAGCACCAGGGGCTGCTGCAGCGGGACAAGGAACGTCTGCAGCACGTGGTGCGGCGGTCCTGCGAGATCAAGGCAGAAATTGTTGCCGCGGATGAGCGTGAGCACGGCCGGCGCGCGCTCCTTAACCTGGGGCATACCTTCGGACATGCTATAGAACGCTGCGCCGGTTACGGTGAGTGGCTGCATGGCGAAGCCATTGCCGCCGGTATGTGCATGGCTGCGGCGTTTTCACAGCGGCTCGGCTGGCTGGATGCCGAGCAGGTAGAGCGGGCGCGTAACCTGATAGCGCGTATGCAGCTTCCGGTGGAACCGCCTGTGGTGTCGCCGGCCGATTTCCTCGCCGCCATGTCGCTGGACAAAAAAGTTATCGCCGGTCAGATCAGGCTGGTGTTGCTGCGCTCTATTGGTGAGGCGGAAGTCACGGCTGATTATCCCGAGCATGAGTTGGTGGATTTTCTCAGTGAACAATTCGTGCGCTGAAACCCGCCCCGGATACCCCGCATGACCGCGACGGGCGCGCGCGACCCGGATGCCGGCCTGGCGCCTTATGCGGCCCTGCAGGCGCAAAGCCGCGGTCGCCGATATGCGGAAGACTCCCACCCTTACCGCGGCGAATTTCAACGCGACCGCGACCGGATCATTCACTGCACCGCATTTCGCCGCCTGATCTACAAGACGCAGGTGTTTGTAAATCATGAAGGCGACCTCTACCGGACCAGGCTGACCCATTCGCTGGAAGTCGCGCAGATCGCGCGCACGGTAGCGCGTGAACTGCGACTGAACGAACTGCTCGTGGAAGCCATTTGCCTGGCGCACGATCTGGGGCATACGCCTTTCGGTCATGCCGGTCAGGACAGTCTTAACCGCTGCATGCGCGACTATGGCGGTTTTGAGCACAACCTGCAGTCATTGCGGGTAGTGGATGAACTTGAGGAACGGTATGCAGCGTTTCGCGGTTTGAACCTGTGTTTCGAAACCCGCGAAGGTATTCTCAAGCATTGTTCACGCCGCAATGCACGTGAGCTGGGCGAGCTGGGCCGACGCTTTCTCGAAGGTGGTGAACCCGGCCTGGAAGCACAGCTTGCCAATCTGGCCGACGCCATTGCCTACAACAATCATGACGTGGACGACGGATTGCGCGCCGGCCTGATCAGCGTGGACGAACTGTGCAGCGTGGAACTGTTTCGGCAGGAGTATGAGCAGATCTGCCGCAATGGCCGCATCAGCCCGCGGGCGACGGTAAACGAAACCGTACGGGCAATGATCAACCGCATTGTCAGCGACCTGCTGGAAACCACCCGCGCCAATCTTGCTGCTGCTGCGCCCGACAGCATTGATGCGGTCCGCGCGGCTGCTGCGCCGCTGGTGGCCTTCAGTGCGGCGACCCATGAGCAGCATCTGGCGCTGAAAAGCTTTTTGCGGCAGAGCCTGTACCGGCACGAACGGGTGCTGGCCATGACGCAGCGTGCCGATCAGGTTGTGAGCTCACTATTTAATGTGTATTTCGACGAACCGGCGGTCATGCCGGAGGAGCATGCGCGGCGCGCCCGAAAATGGGCGGAGGAGCAGGGCGATGCAGGCCGCGCGCGGGCAGTGGCGGATTACGTCGCGGGCATGACGGATCGTTATGCGCTGTCGGCGTATCGGCGGCTGGTTGATGACACCATCGATTTCTGACCTTTCCCGGTTGCGGCGTTGGCTGCCGAATTATTATTGCAGCTCAGTCGCTGCGCTCCGATTCGCTGCAACAACAATCGTCATCCATCGCCGCAAAAGTCGGAAGCTGAAGCAATGATAGAATGCCCTGCCCCGCAACCAGCCGCTAACAACAGGACAAGAGCCGCCGTGACGCCGAAAGACATAGCCAATAAAGACCGCCTGATTTTCGCCCTCGACGTTCCCGACACTGACAGCGCCAGCGCGCTGGTAGAGCAGCTCGGCGATGCGGTGACGTTTTACAAGCTGGGGCTGGAGCTTTGCATGTCAGGCGGTTACTTTGAACTGCTGGACTGGATGGTGGCGCAGAACAAAAAAATATTTGTTGACCTGAAGTTTTTTGACGTGCCGGCTACAGTAGCAGCGGCGGTGCGCAATCTCAGCGGACGTGGCGTTACCTATGCCACCATTCACGGTAACCAGTCGATTATGGAGGCTGCCGGGGCGGCCAAGGGTGACGTGAAAATTCTTGCCGTTACCGCGCTGACCAGCCTGGATCGCGGCGATCTTGATGATCTTGGTTTCGCCTGCGATGTGCGTGAGCTGGTGTTGTCACGCGCACGACGTTCGCTGGAAGCGGGCTGCGACGGCGTGATTGCTTCCGGTCTGGAAGTCAGCGCCCTGCGCGAGGCTGTGGATGACAAGCTGCTGGTGATTACGCCCGGTATCCGGCCGGTCGAGAACCGGCCGGAGGATGATCAGAAGCGGGTGGTGACTGTCGAGGATGCGTTTCGCGATGGCGCCGATCATATTGTGGTCGGCCGACCCATCCGCAATGCAGAAAACCCGCGCGCTGCTGCCGAAGCCATGCAGGCCAGTATCGCCGACATTTTCGCCTGAAAAGGTTCGCTAGCTTTCTTTCAGCGCCGGGCCGAGCACCTGCCAGACGTTGTTCAGCAATATCGGTTGCGCCTCGGTGTTGGGGTGGATGCCATCGGCCTGCATTTTGCTCGGATCCAGCGCCACGCCTTCCATGAAAAACGGTATCAGCGGCAAGTCGTATGCATCCGCCAGTTCGCCGTAGACGGCGGCAAAATCGCTGGCATATTCCTCACCGTAGTTGGGCGGGATCAGGATGCCCGCCAGTACCACCATGGCACCGCTTTGCTGCGCTTTGATCACCATCTGTTCCAGGTTGTCGCGCATTACCGTAACCGGCAGGCCGCGGAGTCCGTCGTTGCCGCCTAGCTCAATAATGACTATCTCGGGCTGATGTAAGTCGAGTGCGCGCGGCAGCCGGCGCAGCCCGTTGCCGGTGGTGTCGCCGCTAATGCTGGCATTGATTACCCGATAACCGTAACCTTCTGAGTGCAGACGCGCTTCAAGCATGTATACCCAGGTTTGCTGCACGTCCATGCCGTAGCCGGCGCTCAGGCTGTCCCCGAGCACCAGCACGGTGGGCCGACTGGCGGCCTCATCCGCAAACGCCTGGCCTGCGAACCCTAATAGCAAGGCAGCGCATATAGCGACAACACGTTTTGATGAAAAAAGTAATTGCATGAGCGACGAAATCGTACTTTCCGCTACGGGACTGGGCAAACAGGTTAGCAGTCCCGAAGGCACACTGACCATACTTGAGAACATTAACCTGCAGGTAAGTTCCGGCGAAGTGGTGGCTTTGGTCGGTCCGTCGGGTGCCGGTAAAACCACATTGCTGGCGTTGCTTGCGGGTCTGGACCACCCCACCAGCGGCAGTGTGGAATTGTGCGGTTCACGGCTGGAGAATCTCGACGAAGACGGCCGCGCGCAGGTACGCGGCCGCGACGTGGGATTTGTGTTTCAGTCATTTCACCTGGTGCCGTCACTGACGGCGCTGGAAAATGTCATGCTGCCGCTGGAACTGGCGGAAGCGGACAATGCGGCTCAGCGGGCGCGCGAAGCTCTGGAGAGTGTCGGTCTGGGTTCGCGTACCGGGCACTATCCGCGGCAGTTGTCGGGAGGTGAAAAACAGCGCGTTGCGATCGCACGGGCTTTTGTGAGTAATCCGGCAGTGTTGTTCGCCGATGAGCCCACCGGCAACCTGGATACGGCCAGCGGTGATCGGGTCAGCGAATTGCTGTTTAACCTGAACAAGCAATCCGGAACCACCCTGATACTGGTGACACACGACAAAGAACTGGCAGCCCGTTGTGACCGGATTCTCGAACTTGAGGCCGGCCGGATGCTGAACCGTTCATGAAGAGCCTGCGTTTCGCCATACGCAGCCTGGTGCGAGATCTGCGCGCGGGCGAACTGACGGTATTGTTGTTTGCCATGATCATTGCGGTCACCTCGATGACCGCGGTGGGATTTTTCACGGATCGCGTCGGCCGTGCGATGCAGGCTCAGGCTGCCGAAACCCTTGCCGCCGATTTACTGATTCGCTCACCGGTTGAGATAGGCGACACTTACCTGCAGGCTGGCGCAGCCGCCGGAATGCGCACGGCGGCCACCGCCGAGTTTCCTACCGTGGCTATTGCCCCCGGCGGCCGCAGCCTGTCCATAGTGACGGCAGCCACTGAGGGCTACCCGCTGCGCGGCACGGTGCTGATTGCCGACAAAATGTTTGGCGACAGTTACGCGGCTGACGGGGTGCCGGAGCCCGGCACTGCGTGGGCGGAAGCCGGCGTGATGGCGCGACTGGATGTGGATCTGGGCGATACCATTAAGCTTGGGTCGGCTGAATTCCGGCTTACCAAAGTGCTGGAGTTTCGTCCCGATCAGGGCATGGGTTTCATGAGCCTGGCACCGGCGATAATTGTCAACGCAGCCGACGTGGCGGCCATGGATGTGATTCGGCCGGGCAGCCGGGTGACGCATAAGCAACTGTTTGCCGGTACTCCGGAACAAACCGCCGCTTTCCGCGCCGCCTGGCAGGATCGGCTGCAGCCTGAAGAGCGCATCAGCAGCATCGAGGATGCCAGCGAGCAGATTGCCTCTGCGATTGAGAGGGCCAAGCGTTTTCTGACACTGGCATCGCTGGTGACGGTGATTCTCGCCGCAGTCGCAACCGCCATGGCGTCACGACGCTATGCCTTGCGTCATCTCGATACGGTTGCACTATTAAAGAGTATGGGTGCCAGCCAGGCCTTTATTCAGCAAACTATGCTGGCGCAACTGGCACTGATTGTGCTCAGCACGGCGGCTGTCGGTACTGCACTGGGTTTTGCCGGCCAGACGGTGCTGGCTGAGTTGTCGGCCCGGCTGACGCCGTTTGCATTGCCGGAACCATCGATGCGGGCGGCATTGCTCGGGCTGGTCACGGCCGCCACGGTTGCCATTGGTTTCGCGCTGCCGCAGCTACTGCAGCTGCGCACCACGCCGCCACTGCGTGTGCTACGGCATGATCTGGCGCCGCCGCAGCTCAGTACCGGCCTGCTTTATGGCGTCGCCATTGCGGCACTGGTGGCGATGATCTGGTCAATCGTGCAGGAACTCAAACTGTTGCTCTATATCGTCGGCGGCATGGCGGCGATGAGTCTGGTTGCGGTTGGCGCGGGCTGGGTGCTGGTGCGCTCCTTTACGCGGTTCCGCGGCGCCGGCGGCGTGGCCTGGCGCTATGGCCTGGCAAATATCTCGCGGCGCGGTCGCGAAAGCGTGGTGCAGGTGGTGGCTTTCGGTCTCGGCATCATGGTTTTGTTGTTGCTGACGGTGGTGCGCAACGACGTACTGCGCGACTGGGAGCGTAGCCTGCCGGAAAACACGCCGAATTATTTTTTGCTCAATATTGAACCGGGTGACTGGGATGGTATTGCCAGTCTGTTTCGGCAGGAGCTTGGTGAAGTTCCTGATTTTCTGCCGCTGATCCGCGGACGGATAACCGCAATCAACGGCACCTCAATTAACGATTACGAATTCCCGTCGCAACAGGCGGAAAATTTTGTGCGCCGCGAAGCCAACCTGACCTGGACGCCGACACTGGCGGACAGTAATAAAATGGTTGCCGGTGAATGGTGGCCTGAAGATTATGACGGTGCGCTGCAAATCTCTATAGAAGACGAGTTTGCGCGCAATATGGGCGTTGGCATCGGCGATATGCTGGAATTTTCCGTCGGCGGAGAAGTTGTCACGGCGCCTATTGTCAGCACGCGCCGTATCGCGTGGGACTCGCTGCAGCCGAATTTCTATATTGTATTTTCGCCTGGTGATGTGCGGCAGTTGCCGCAAACCTATCTGAGCAGCCTGTATATCCCTGACGACAAGAGCGAGGTATTGCGGACGCTGCTGCAACGCTATCCCGGAATCACCGTGTTTGATCTGCAGGTGATTCTGACGCAGGTGCGTTCGATTATCGATCGCGCTTCCATGGCGGTGCAGTACGTATTCCTGTTTACCTTGCTGGCCGGGGTAGTGGTTTTGCTGGCAGCAGTGCAGGTGACCCGCGATGAACGCCGCTTCGAAAGCGCCATCCTGCATACCCTCGGAGCCCGCCGCAGCCAGATACTCAAAGGCATAGCTGCGGAATTTATCGCCCTGGGCGGGCTGGCCGGCTTTCTTGCATCCCTGGGTGCCAGCGCCATTGGCTATCTGCTGGCGCGCTTTGTGTTTGATCTGGCATTTGAAATTGATCCGCTGCTGTGGATCACGGGCCTGCTCAGTGGCGGGTTAATCGTCGGCATTACCGGTACGCTGGCGACCCGCAAGGCCGTCAACGAACCGCCGGTGCGGGTGCTGCGCAACGCCTGATCAGCACAGCCGGTTGCGCTGTTCGCCGTCACGAAATGCGTGAATATTGGCGAGGATCTGATCCAGTGCGCGCTGGCGCGCCTCGCGCGCCCCCCACGCCATATGCGGTGTGACGATCAAATTATCAGGTGGCTCTTCAGACTGCAGATAGTCCAGTAGCGGGTCGCCGTTTACCGGCGGCTCTTCTGCCAGTACATCAATGCCGGCACCGCCGATCTGCCGGTTCCGCAGCGCGTCCGCCAGGGCAGCCGTGTCCACCAGGGCGCCGCGCGCGGTATTGATCAACAGCGCATGCGGCTGCATACGCTGCAGGGCGACAGCATCAATAATATGTCGGGTATCTTCGGTCAGGGGACAATGCAGACTGATCACGTCCGCCTGTTGCAGCAGTTCAGGCAATGGCAGACGGGGCGCGCTTTGCCCGCTCGGACTCGGCGAATGTGCCGACCGCCACGGCAGCCGGGCGGCGATAACGCGCATGCCGAAAGCCCGCGCCGCGCCGGCTACGGCGCCGCCCAGCACTCCCAGTCCGATTAGCCCGATGGTTTTGTCATGCAATTCGGTAAACGGCGGCTCTATCAAACAGAAACCTGTGGCCTGCTGCCAGGCACCCGCGCGCACCCGCCGGCGATGGGCATCAAGTTGCTGCGTCAACGTGAGCAGCATGGCGAATACATGCTGAACTACCGATGGCGTGCAGTAATCGCGGATGTTTGCCACCGCAATACCCAGCTCACGAGCTGCGTCAATATCAACGTTGTCGCTGCCGGTCGCAGCAAGGCAGATCAGCTTCAGTTGCGGTGCCTGCTCGAGGTCTGCGCGGCGCAGGCGGATTTTGTTCACCACGGCAACCTCGGCTTCAGCCAGTCGCCCGGTCAGTTGAGCGGCTGTCGTCTCGGACCAGAACTCAATGGCATCAAGCCCGTCCGACAGGTGCCGGGTGTTGAGATCGGCCGGGTGCAGCGATGCAAAATCCAGAAAAACAGTGCGCATGGCAGGCTGCCGCAGCACTAGCCGCTGGTCTGCAGGCCGCGGGAGATGCCATTCACACTGGCGCGCAATGCCGTAAACAGTTTGCCGTCGGGGCGGCCATCCTCGCGCCAGCGTCGCAGCAGGCTGACCTGCAGCAGACTCATCGGATCCACATAGGGATTGCGCAGCCGGATAGAGCGGCGCAGGGTGTTGTTGGTTTCCAGCAGCGTTTTTTGTTCACGCACAGTCAGCAGTGCGTCGACGCAGCACTGGTACTCGGTTTCGATAACAGGAAAATACCGGTCGTGCAGCTTTTCGCCGGCGAGTTGCGAGTAGTGCCTGGCAATGCCCGGATCGGCAATGGCCAGCGCCACCTCAATGTCATCAATCAGCCGGCCGAAAAATGGCCATTGCGCCAGCATCCGACGAATTTCCTCGGTGCCGATTTCTGCCATGCAGTCCTGCAGCCCGGTGCCCGTGCCGAACCATGCCGGCAGCAGAAAGCGCCCCTGTTCCCAGGCAAATGCCCACGGGGTGTTGCTGCGTTTGTCATCCGATTGCATCGCGGCAGAGCTGCTGGTGCGCATGTATTCGATGACGTCAATCGGTGTGGCGAGCTGGAAATATTCGTCAAAGCCAGCGTCAGCCAGATCGGAGAAGCACTGATCGGCGGTGCTCGCGAGCCGGCCCATGGCAACCGGCCAGTCAGGGTCCGGTGCTTCATTGGGGCGCAGGCCGGCGGTCGCGGTGGCAACAGCACTGAAAGCTTTTTCCAGCGTGCGCACGGCGATTCCTCTTACGCCGTAACGCTCGTTGACCGCTTCACCATGTTCAGTTGCCCGCAGGTGACCGTGGGCAATGCCGTCGGCCACGCCGCCGCGGCCCGACAGGCTGCCCCGGCCATGAAAGAAGGTGTATTCGACGCCCGCCTGATCAAAAATCTTGCTGAGTTCAGTATGCGCACGCTGCATATTCCAGCGCGAACCGGCCACACTGCCGTCGGCAGTGGCATCGGAAATGCTCAGCATGACGGTCTGGTGCGAACCCTGTGCCTCAAGATTGCGGCGATAGAGCGGATGGGCCATCAGCTCCGTCAGCAGTGCTGCAGCCTTGAGCAATTCCGTGTTGTTTTCGAAACAGGGCACAAAGTCCAGCGGAATGGTGCCGTCGCTGCGGTGGATGTCCGCCCAGCGTGCCAGCAGCATGGCCGCAAGAATATCGTCCACGCCACCGCAGTGCCTGACCAGCAGGGAGCCGACGGCCTGCGAACCGTGTTTGCGCCGGCAATAGGTAATAGCCCGGAACACCGCAAACAGGCGTTTGGCGTTGTTGTCCGGTTCCACCACCGGCGACTCGTTGATTTCCAGCATGGCCGCCAGCCGCCGGGCACGTATCTCACGATTGAGTTGCAGCCAGTTGTCTTCGCCAACGCAGTAGCCGATTACTGTTTGCAGATCCGTGGCGTCATGTCGCATGTCCAGCGACAGAAAATGAAAGCCGAAGGTTTCGGCCCGGCGTATCAGCCGTTTGACCGAAAACAGACCTGCATTGGCGCCCCGCCGGCTCGCCAGACTGCGGCTGATAATCCGCAGGTCATCAATGAACTGCTGCGGATTTTCGTAAGCGAACGCCGCCTGGTCATAAGTGGCCTGAAGGCGCTGTGAAATCAGCCGCAGCAGCACCCGGTAGGGCATGTTCTTATAGCGGTGCGGTGTGGAACCGTGGATGGTCGGAAACTGGCGGCCATATTGTTCGATGCGTTCAGTAACGCTTTGATCAACATCAATGCGGGTTTCGCTTTGACTGAGCTTTTCGCTCAGCGCCCGGCAGTCGTTGTAGTAAAGATTCAGCAGCAGCACACGCTGTCGTTGCAGCACATCACGGACGGTGCGCGCCGACAGGTCAGGGCTGACAGAAAAGTCGCCGCCTATCCATGAGCCGAAGTGCAACAGATTGGGTATTTCTATGCGCCGCGCTGCATCGCCATAGATGTCCTGCAACGCTGTTTCTATGGCTTCGTAAAATGGCGGGATGATGCGATAAATAACATCGGTGGCGAAGAACAGCGTGTGTTCCAGTTCATCAAAAACGGTATAGGCATCGCCGGGACTTTCTTCGGTCTGCCAGATGGCCGTGACATCGGCACGTATGCTTTCAAAACATGCCCGATGTTCCTGCGGAGTCAGCGCGGGATTTTGCATCTCTACCATGCGTCGCACGATGTTCTGCTGTTTCCGCAAAATGGTGCGCCGCGTGGTTTCGGTGGGATGCGCTGTGAATACCGGCTGGATGGCAAGCCCGGCCAGCAGATCTTCGATATGTTCGGCGCCCAGGCCGCCTTCCTGTAACTGGCTGAAGGTCTGATCGAAGGAACGCGGCTGCCGCATGGTTGCGTCTTTCAGGTACTCGCGCCGGCGGCGAATACGGTGCACCTGCTCGGCCGTGTTGACCACCTGAAAGTAAGCTGAAAAAGCGCGCACCACATCGCGCGCGGCCGACGCACTCAGGTCACCCAGCAGTTGTTCCAGCTTGGTGCTGGCCTGCGGGTCATTTTCGCGGCGGCTGATTGCAGCGCGCCGCGCCGATTCGACGGTTTTATAGAGCGCTTCACCGCCCTGTTCCATGAGCAGCTGTCCGGCCATTTTGCCCAGCTCGCGAACATCCCGGCGCAGCGCCTCGTCCTTCTCGGCGAAGTGAATGCCACCGCGGGGTTTGGCGGGGCCTGCGGCCTGCTGCACAGATGTGCTCATGCTGATATGACGCTCCGGATATGGCGGTCAGATGAATCTTAAGTCGGCCGGCCAAGAGAAGAAAGCGCCGCCCGTCAGAACGAAACCCCAGAAACGCGAATGATTGTCAGCGCGCCCGGCTGCGCCGCTTGTGCGATGTTCAGCCGACTCATGAATAATCGGCAATATCCGGCTACCGCTGACACCACGCTGATACGGCAGGCCGCTGTTGCCGAAGCCGAGGCGCGCTACTGGGAAGATCGCTTCGCCGGGCTGCTCGATTCGGGTTTGCTGCGGTTTGCAGGCGTTCCAGGGCGTGACATGGGCCTGAGCGCCGGGCGCTGCACATTGTCTGCGCCGAGTGAATCTCTGGCGTTCTGGTGCGGACAGATACTTGCACCGGCCGCCCAAGGTGGCGGACATCTCTGTCTGGACGTTTCCGGTCTGGAGCGCGGCGCGGCGGATCACTGGCAGCCGCCGCTGCAGCATGCCGTGCATGGCACCGCGAGTATCAGCTTTTCACTCGGTCTCGGAATCGCGGCCATGTCAGCCCGGGAATTGCTGGCAACAGGCGGCGGCATGCTCGGTGCGCACGGTAAAGTGGCGGTGCGTTATCCCGTGCCGACTGACGGCCTGCGGGGCAACTCCGCCGGCGCGCGCTGGGCAGAGCTGGTACAGGACAGCCATGCCGACACGCGTATCCTGCCAGTGCCGACATCGGCAGTGCGGCCCCTTACGCCACTGCACACGTCGGAAAAAGGTCAGTGCGTGATGCCGGCAGGCTGGTTTGATACCCGGCCGGCGACGGCCTGGCTGCTCGCCGAACTCGACGCACGAAAATTGCGCCAGCCGCTGACCGTGCGGCGCCAGCTCGCTGACTGTCTGCGTTTTGCCGACAATCTTATTGATACGCTGGACTGGCCATTGCCGGCATTGCGGCTGGACGCGCTGCTGAATCGGCGGGTCGCGGTGCGCGTTACGCACATCGGCGACGCGTTGGTGACGGCCGGTCTGCAGGCAAATTCGCCGGGTATGTTCAGCCGTTTGCAGCGCTGGCTGCAGTTTGTGCGCAATAGTTTCGTGCACGAGTCCATGTTGCTGGCGCGTCGCCGCGGCCCGTTTCCCGAGTTGTGCGCGGGCGAACTCATCAACAGTCTGGCGGTGCGCTATGGCGTTGCCGATGCGCGGCGACTGGTGCGCAATCGTATATTGCGACACCGGCACCTGCTGGCGCTGTCGCCGCTGTCGATATTTCCGCAATTGCCCTGTGCCGGCCGGGTCAGCGACTGGATCGGGCTGGTGCCGGCGATTGCCTGCGCCGATGCCATTTCGATGGCCGGTCCTGATGTGCGAGCCCGGTTGACCGTGCATGACTGGGAGCGGCTGTTGCGGCTTACCGCCGCCATAGCCGCAGGCAGCGTGCGCGCCGGCGCAACCGGCTGAACTCCCGCAAGCCCTAAACCTTTGTGCCTGCCGGCACAAGATTGCGGGTCCACGGTTTACGTGATATCAATGAAAAGACGCGCGCGAATTGGGTTATCCCAATATAACGCATTGAAATATAAAGGGAATATTTTTGCCTTCATTGCCTGAACCGCACGCTCTTGCCGTCATATTGCTGACCGGCGTCACGCTGTTCCTGTTTGCCCGGGAGCGTATTCCACTGGAAACAACCAGTTTTCTGGTGCTGGTCACGCTGGTGCTGGGCTTCTATGTATTCACCTATCCGGGCATCGAGCCGCAAAAGTTCTTCTATTCCTTTGGCAACGAAGCGCTAATCACCATTTGTGCGCTGCTGGTAGTGGGCAAAGGCCTGGAAGTTACCGGCGCGTTGCAGCCACTCGCCTATATCATGGCCGCGGGCTGGCAAACCCGGCCACGTCTGGCGATGCTGACCGTGCTGGTGGTTGGTGCGGTCAGCAGCGCCTTTCTGAACAACACTCCCATAGTGGTTATGCTGCTGCCGATTCTGGTGGCGGTATGTCTGCGCAGCGGCATATCGTCTTCCGGCGTACTGATTCCGATGGGTTTGTCGACGCTGATTGGCGGCATGGCAACCACCATCGGTACCTCCACCAACCTGCTGGTTGTCGGCATTGCTGCCGAGCAGAACCTGCCGAAACTGGAGATGTTTGATTTCACCCTGCCGGTAGTCATCGCGGCACTGCCGGGCCTGTTGTTTCTGTGGCTGATAGCCCCGAAGCTGTTGCCTGAGCGTACGCCGCCCATGGCTGATACTGCGCCGCGAGTGTTCAAAGCCATGCTGTACGTAAATGCGGACAGTTTTGCGAATGGCAAAACCCTGACTGAGGTGCGCGCTAAAACCGAGAATCGCATGCGGCTGGAGCGCCTGCAGCGTGGCGAAAACCTGTCGCTGACCCGGCTGCCTTCAGTGGTTTTGCAGGAAGGCGATCGCATGTACGTGAGCGATACGGCGGACCGGTTAAAGGAATATGAAAAGCTGCTGGGCGCCACGCTGTTTAATGAAACGGACATCGAGAATCCGGTCGGTGATGAACAGCCACTGGCGACAGAAGGTCAGCAGCTTGCTGAAGTCGTTATCACGCGCGGTTCACCGATGCATAACCGCATGCTTAATGTGAGCCAGTTCAGTTCGCGTTACGGGCTTGTACCGCTCGCTATTCATCGCGCGAGGCCGATGTCGGATGTGGTCGGCGAACTGGAGTCCACCCGACTGCGCGCCGGTGACGTTATCCTTATGCAGGGTTCACGGGAGGCCATCGCCGAATTGCGGGCCAGTGGCACCATGCTGGTGCTCGACGGCACCACCGATCTGCCGCATACCGAAAAAGCCAACACCGCGCTGGCCATTATGCTCGGCGTAGTGGCCTGTGCCGCATTCCAGATACTGCCCATTTCCATTGCATCGCTGGTCGGCGTGATCAGCATGCTGATGACCGGCTGTATGCGCTGGCGCGACGTCGGTGACTCGCTGAATATTCCGGTGATCATGATTATTGTCGCCAGTTTGTCGCTGGGCACCGCAATGGAACAAACCGGTGGCGCTGAATATATTGCGCAGCTGTTTGTCGCAATAACCGGAACCCTGCCCACCAGCATGATTTTGAGCGGGCTGATGCTGCTCATGATTGTGCTGACTAACGTGGTGTCCAACAATGCGGCTGCGGTAATCGGTACGCCCATTGCCATCAGTGTTGCGTATCAGCTTGGTGTGTCGCCCGAACCGTTTGTGCTGGCGGTTATATTCGGCGCCAACATGAGCTTCGCCACGCCCATTGGTTATCAGACCAATCTGCTGATTATGTCAGCCGGCGGCTACCGCTTTTCCGATTTCCTGCGTGTCGGACTGCCGCTGACACTGCTCATGTGGATTGTGTTTTCGTTCACCCTGCCGATGCTCTACGACGTCTAGCGCAGCCGTCGCAAGTGTTGCATGGACATAGGCTGAGGACCTGCGAGGCCCAAATTGTCTTCGCTTGCTCAGTCGCTGCGCTCCAATGAGCCGCGCAGACAATCTGGCGCCGCACAGGCCCAACGCAGCGCCAGCAGGAGCTTGTGACGGTCGCGCTTGACGTTGCGAAGCAGTGCGAACATACTCCATCGCCATGAACAGTCAGATCAACAGCCTGAACTGGTGGTGGGGACCGTCTTCTGCGGAGAGGGTGTCCGGCTAGTTCCTGCGTGTCGCTGACCTTGAAACCCATCTCCGTAAGCACGGCGATGGGTTTTTTGTTTTCTGGGGCACGCAACTGATAAGCCGATAACGACCATGGAATCAATTTTTGACATAGCCGCCGACCTCGACACACCGGTATCGACCTACATGAAGCTCGGTCCGCTCAAGCCGCGCTTTTTATTGGAAAGTGTGGAAAAGGGTACGCATCTGGCGCGTTACTCCTTTCTGGGATTTGGTGATGCGCTGGAGTTTCGCCTTGACGAGACCGGTATGCGCTATGCGGACAAGCAGCGGCCAAGACCGGCGAATCAGCACGAACTGCTCGATGCGTTGCGCGATGCCCAGCGTCTGGCACCGAAACTTCTGCCGGAGGTGGCCGAGCTGCCATTCACGGGCGGCCTGGTTGGCGTCGCGGGATACGATACGGTGCGCTATTTCGAGCGGCTGGAGAATCCGCCGCGCCACAATGACGGGCCGCAGCCCCCCGAAATGGCCTACTACGGTGTTTCGTCCATGCTCGTATTCGACCACCTGAGCCGCCGCATTGCACTGCTGCATGCCGGCAGCGAAGAGCAGCGTCAGGAATTGCGCGCGGAAGTGCGCCGCCTGCTGGCCGGACCGCGTCCCGAGTCAAAGGCAGGCAGTTATGAGCCGGCCACGCAGAGCCTGAGCGGCGCAGAGTTCATGCAGCGTGTTGCGCGCGCCAAGGAATATATCGCCAGCGGTGACGTCTATCAGCTGGTGTTGTCGGTCAGGTTTGCCGGCCGTCACACACTGCATCCCTTTGAGTGCTATCGGGCCCTGCGTCTGCTAAACCCGTCACCTTATATGTTCTACTGCGATCTTGGCGATGTGCAGGTGGTGGGGTCGTCGCCGGAAGCGCTGGTTCGGTTGCACGGCGCAACGGCCTCGCTAAGACCTATTGCCGGAACCCGGCCACGCGGCAGCGACGCGGCGGAAGACCAGGCCAACGAGCAGTCACTGCTGGCCGATGCAAAAGAAATTGCTGAACACGTCATGCTGGTTGACCTGGCGCGCAACGACCTGGGGCGCGTGGCCACCGGCGGCAGCGTGCATGTCAGTCCCTATCAGTCCATCGAACGTTACAGCCATGTAATGCATATTGTCAGTGGCGTGCAGGGTGAATTGCGGGAAGACTGCGATGCCTATGATTTATTTGCCGCGGCATTTCCGGCGGGCACTTTGGTTGGTGCGCCCAAAGTGCGCGCTATGGAAATCATTGACGAACTGGAGCCGGAGCGGCGTGGCCTGTATGCCGGGACGGTTGGCTACTTTGGCGCCAACGGCGATATGGATCAGGCCATTACTATACGTACCCTGGTGTTTCAGGGTGATCACTACAGCTATCAGGCGGGCGCCGGCATTGTGGCCGATAGCTCGCCGGAATATGAATACCAGGAAGTGCTGGCCAAAAGCGAAATTCTGCGCCGCGCGCTGGCAATGGCTGAGGAAGGACTGTGAGCATGGCTGACAAACCGCGGGTCCTGTTGATAGACAATTACGATTCATTCACTTACAACCTGGTACAGGCTTTTCTGGTACTGGATGCCGAAGTGATCGTGCACCGCAATGACCAGATTACGGTAGCCGAAGCAGAGGCGCTGCAACCCACCCATCTGGTAATTTCGCCGGGTCCTGGCCGGCCGGAAGATGCGGGCATTTCGCTGCAAATGATTGCGGCTTTTGCAGGCAGAATTCCGGTGCTCGGTGTTTGTCTCGGCCATCAGAGTCTGGTGCAGCATTTCGGGGGCAAAATTATTTCCGCGCAGCGGCTCATGCATGGCAAAACTTCGTCCATTGAGCATGACGGTAAGGGGCTGTTTGCGGGCTTGCCGCAACCTTGTGAAGTCGGTCGCTACCATTCGCTGGCAGCCGATCGGGAGCAAATTCCGGAGGTGCTGGAGGTGACCGCGCGTACCAGCGGCGGCGAGATTATGGGTGTCAGGCACCGTGAACTGCCGGTGGTGGGTGTGCAGTTTCACCCTGAGAGCGTACTGACGCCGGAGGGCGATCGGCTGCTGGAAAATTTCCTTGCGTTGCGGGCTGACTGACCCGCGGGGGTGGTGCATGAATACTGATGACATGAATGACCTTTCCAGGAATTTGCTCGAACAACTGCTGAATCAGCGTCACCTGAGCGAGCAGCAGGCCGGCGATACCATGCGCATGCTGGCCGAGGGCGCGCTGGAGCCGGCCCGCGCCGGTGCCTTGCTGGCAGCTTTGCGCGCTAACGGCGAGACGGCCGAGGAAATCCGCGGTTTTGCCAATGCAATGCGGGAACTGGCACTGCCTTTCCCCGGTCAGGTTGGTGCCGATGCTGCCGATTGCGTGGGCACCGGCGGCGATGCGTCCGGCAGCCTGAACATTTCCACCGGCACGGCTCTGCTTGCTGCTGCCTGCGGTATTCCGATGGTGAAGCACGGCAACCGGTCTGTTTCCAGCAAGTCAGGCAGTGCCGATGTGCTGGAAGCTCTGGGTATCAGCCTGCCTGCGGACCCGCAGATTGCGGCGGACTGTCTAATGCACAACAACTTCACGTTCCTGTTTGCGCAGGTGTTTCACCCGGCCATGAAGCACATCGCACCGGTGCGTGCGGCCATGGGGGTGCGCACTGTGTTCAATATACTCGGGCCGCTGACCAATCCGGCCGCGCCACCCTATGGCGTGATAGGCGCCTTCAGTTTGCCGATGGCCAAACTCATGGCGACCAGTTTGTCCGGTATGCCGCATGTCAAAAGAGTATTTGTTGTCCACGGCGAACCCGGCTGGGATGAAGCCACCCCGGTGGGCCGTTTCGAGTTGTTCGATGTGCAGCCGGGGCGCGTGCATCATGAGGTGCGCGATCCGAAAGACGCCGGCATTAAACGCTGCAGTGCCGCCGATCTGGCCGGCGGCGATGCCGTGCACAATGCCGCGGCACTGGAGCAGGTGCTGACCAACCGCGATCGCGGCGCCCATCAGGATGCGCTGGTGCTGGGCACCGCGCTGCTGCTGGAAGTTACGGGTCGGGTGCGCACCATGGCCGACGGCGCCAGACAGGCGGCGTCAGCGATCAGCGACGGTCGCAGCGGCAAATTGCTTAAACAGTTGCGCGCTTACAGTGAGGCATTGAATTGAGCCAGGCAGCCGGCAGCGATTTTTTGCAGGCGATGGCGGCTGCCAGCCGGCAGCGTGATGCGGCAGCGCGGTCACAACTCAGTGATGCACAGCAATTCACTTTACTGGCGCGGGTCGGAGCCAGCGTGCCGCTGTTATTGCAGGACGGCGATTTCAATGTCATTGCCGAAATCAAGAAGCACTCGCCGGCCGAAGGCAGGCTCGATGCGAAATTCAGTTCCCTGCAGCAACAGGCAGCCGCCTATGTGCAGGGTGGTGCTGCCGTGTTGTCGGTACTAACCGAGCCGGAAAGGTTTGCCGGCAGTCTGGAAGATTTGCAGGCTGTAGCGGCGGCGGTGCCGGAGACCCCGGTTATGCGCAAGGATTTCTTAGTGTCGCGTTATCAGGTTCGCGAAGCGCGCCTCGCCGGCGCGTCCGGCGTGCTGCTGATTGCCGCCATGCTGGAGCCGGCGCAGCTCGAAGCCATGCTGGAAACAGCTTTCGAGTTTGACCTGTTTGCCCTGGTGGAGGTGTTTACGGCCGCCGATCTGGAAATCTGCCTGCCGGTGCTGGAACGCATGGGTCCGGCCATTGCGGAGCAGCGCTGCCGTTATTTGCTGGGCGTGAACTGTCGTGATCTGCGTACGCTGCAGGTGGATTTCAATCACTTCAGCCGCATGGCCGGGCAGTTGCCGGCCGGCATTCCCAGCGTGGCCGAAAGCGGCCTGACCGACCCCGCCCAGGCGGCAGTGCTGGCTGAGCAGGGGTATTCAATGGCGCTCGTGGGCACCACTCTGATGCGCAGCAATGACCCGGCCGCCACGGTGGCGGCCATTCGCGCGCAGGGAGCAGCAGCATGTTCGTAAAAATCTGCGGCCTCAAGACCGAGCGGGCTGTGCAGGCCGCTGTTGCTGCCGGTGCCAATGCCATCGGCTTTGTATTTGCCGAGTCACCGCGCCGTGTAACGCCGGAACTTGCGCGGCAGCTCTGCAAAGGTGTGCCAACAAGCGTGGCGCGGGTTGCCGTGATGCTGCGGCCATCGGCAACTGAATGGAATACTGTGCGCGATGTTTTCCGCCCTGACTGGTTACAGACCGAGGCAGAGGATTTCGCGCGTCTGGAGGTGCCGGAGCAGATTGGCTGTTTGCCCGTCTATCGCGACAAGCAAGCCACGGATTTTGCGCAGGCAGATATCCACTGGCCAGAGCACATATTGTTTGAAGGCGCTCGCAGCGGGGTAGGGTTGCAGCCAAACTGGGATCATGCCGCTCAGGTTGCCCGCAAAACCTGCCTGCTGCTGGCCGGCGGTCTGGATCCCGACAATGTCCGTGAAGCCATTATCCGGGTGCGTCCCTGGGGTGTGGATGTCAGCAGCGGCGTGGAATCGAGCCCGGGAGTCAAAGATCCGGATAAAATAGCCGCCTTTTTGCAGGCGGCCAGAGAAGCAGAGGGAGCCCATGCAGGCTGAAATTTCACCACAACAGGGTCAGGAACTTCTGGCGCTGCTTATTGAGAACAAACTGCCGGACGAGCGCGGTCGCTACGGACCTTTCGGCGGCTGCTACGCACCGGAGACGCTGGTACCGGCGCTGCGGCGGCTGGCTGCTGCTGTCGACAAGTATCTGCACGACGATGACTTCATGGCGCGCCTGCAGCAGCAGCTGCATACCTGGGTGGGACGGCCGACGCCGCTGACGCCGGCGCTGGGCCTCGGCAAACGCTGGGGCGCTGAGGTGTACCTGAAACGCGAGGACCTCGCGCATACCGGCGCGCACAAAATCAACAACGCACTCGGTCAGGCATTGCTGGCCCGGGAGATGGGTGCCAAACGCGTGATCGCGGAAACCGGTGCAGGTCAGCATGGCGTGGCTTCGGCCGCGGCCTGCGCGCGGGTTGGTATTCCCTGTACCGTATACATGGGTGCGGTCGACATTCAGCGGCAGGCCCCCAATGTGGATCGTATGTATCAGCTGGGCGCTGAAGTGGTCGCGGTTGAAAGTGGCGACAGAACTCTCCGGGCTGCCATTGACGAAGCTTTCCGCAACTGGGTAGCTGACCCGCATGGCAGCTACTACCTGCTCGGTTCGGCTGTCGGGCCGCATCCCTATCCTTACCTGGTGCAGCGTCTGCAAGCCGTGATCGGTACCGAGGCGCGTGAGCAGATGCTGGCGCAGACCGGCGCACTGGCAGACGTTGCGGTGGCGTGCGTCGGTGGTGGTTCCAATGCCATTGGTTTATTTCATCCGCTGCTCGCAGATGCAGAGACGGAACTGCTTGGCATTGAGGCCGGCGGTCACGGGCCGGCGCTGGGTGATAATTCCGCAACCCTGGCCACGGGTAAACCGGGCGTGCTGCATGGTAGTTATTCGGTGTTGCTGTATGACGATGACGGCCAGATACAGGAGACGCATTCGGTTTCCG
>CAYGKB010000014.1:0-21333 GCA_964350425.1 uncultured Chromatiaceae bacterium
AGATTGCGGTCAGCGAATACTGAATCGCGATAACTTTGTGGTCCTGGCTCCAGATATATTTGGTTACAAAACTCTGCGGATCATGCAGATCGTGTTCATTATCCCGATCTGCGATTGCAACGTAAGCCATTTCTGCGTGCCCCCTTTATTCGAACCGCCGACCAGCGTCGGCTGCCGCCATTCGCGTCGCGTCCAAGGTATTCATGTAAGCGACCAGGTCATTAATCTCCTGATCTTCATTCAGCATCATTGCCATTTGCGCCATTTGCCTGCCGTAGCGGTCATCCGGGTGCGCGCCGCGCAGCCCGTCACGGAAATTGCGTAGCTGGCTGGCGACGTACCAGTCGCTCATGCCGGCAGCCCGCGGTGCATTCATCGCCCAGATGCCCTGCCCCTTGGCGCCGTGGCAATTCACACAGGTGTCGTAGAGCTTGCGGCCACGCTCAACATCGCCCTCAATAGTCGTCATGGCGGGCGTATCGGGCAGTGTGCCGATATACGCCACGACGTTATCTATGGCGGCTTCATTCGGCAGGGTCGCTACCATGCCGCGCATCTGCATACCAAAAGTGTCGGTTGGATCGGCGCCGCGGATACCGGCCTTGTAATTCTGCAACTGGCGTTTCAGGTACCAGCTATCCAGGCCCGCAAGCTTGGGTGCATTCAGGGCCATATTGCCCTCGCCGTTCTGGCCATGGCAGGCCGCACAGGCCAGATACGATGCTTTACCGGCGTCGGCGTCAGGCTCATTACGCGCCAGCACCTCTGCATAGGTCGGATAGGTGTCCAGCCAGTCTTCAAACTCTGCCTGTTGCTGCACCACTACACTGCCACGCATGGTGTGGTGCGCCATGCCGCACAACTCCTCGCACATAATTTCGTAGGCGCCGTCCCGTGTCGGTGTGAACCAGATGTAGGTCACCATGCCGGGAACAAGATCCATCTTGACGCGGAACTGCGGTACCGCAAAGTTGTGCAATACATCTTTGGAACGCAATAGCATCTTGACCGGCCGATCAATCGGCAGGTGCATTTCGGGGCTGTAGACCAGCACGTCGTCCGCGCCCGCCGGATCGTCCGGATCCATACCGAAAGGATTAGCGACAGAGATAAGCTTCGGATCTACATCGCCGAACTCGCCGTCATTGCCGGGGTAGCGGAATGTCCAGTGCCATTGCTGGCCTACGGCTTCTACCTCCATGGCATCGTCCGGAACCGTTACCACTTCACCCCAGACAATCAGCCCCGGCGCCAGCATGGCCGCCACCCCCACCGCGGTAATTGCCGTCAGCCAGACTTCCAGCTTCTTGTTCTCCGGTTCATAGTGCGCCTTGCGCCCCTTCTTATGCCGGAACTTCAGTACACACCAGGCCAGGAAAAGATTGACCAGCACAAACACCACGCCGGTTACCCAGAAAGTGATATCAACCGTGGTATCGATCATGTCCCAGTTCGACGCGATGGGCGTAAACCACCAGGGACTGGCAAAGTGAAAAATTAAGGACCCCACGACGAGCAGGACCACAACGATCGCTACTAGCATTCCGCTCTCCCCCTAGAACCTGAACTGATCAGCCGCCGGAATGGCAGACTGTCAGGAAGCTGCCGACGTTTGTCGGGTACCGCGTTTGCGTCGTACGACGGCGAAAGGATTCACAAAGTGCCTGTCCGTCGCCACATGCAATGCCTGCGGATGCTTGGCCTGCATCATGGACTTGATGACGTCTTCCTGATCACGGCGGGCATAGATCAATAACAGGTATTTGCCCGCCTCAATATCCTCACTGAAGCGCTTGAGCTTCTGGTTTTCGGTGTCAACGCCGAAAAGTCCGCCTTCCCAGGCCCCGAACAGAGTGGCCACGGCGATGATGATCAGATAAACGTAAGGGGGAACATTCGGGCCAAAAGGCTCTAAAAACATCATCAGGGCAGAACCTATAACGCCGATGATGAAACCGATATTTGCACCGATAAAACCATCCCGAAGCAGATCAAGTGTCTCGAGATAGTTGCTGGAATGAAGCTGCTCTTTTTTGAGACCGGCTTCATCTTTACTCACTACATGGAGAAACCAGTCGTTGACGCCTGCGTCATGCAAATCGTCGGAGATCCGGTTGGTCTCGTTAAGGGTTGGCGCGAGATAGTACAAACATTTCATCACATTGCCCCTCTATGGCTAGCGGTGTCAGTTTTTATCGGTGTTTCCTGGTTATGCGGTGTTCCTTATGATTCGTCCCTGAAAGGGTATGTTTCTGCCTTGAAATGGTTTTGTGGTAACGCTTTGGTTCAATGCTGCGATACAACAAAAAACTTAATACGTACAATTACTTATAAATCAGTCTCGCACACTTTACGGCTTTTTGCAGCTGCAACGCAAAAGCAAACTGGACTCAGTCAAGAAAGGCGCCGATGCGTTCTTCAGCGGCAGGGTGCGTGCGCAGCAAACCGGGCGCGGCAGGGCTTTCAGGAGCCTCCGCCGCCACCCGCAACATAATGTCCGAGAACAGAGTCAGCGGTTTGCCGGTCAGCTGCAGGTACTCTTTTGCCACCGCATCGGCCTCGTACTCAAACTCGCGGGTAAAGCTGGCTTCGATCAGCACTTTGGGCAACGCCGCAGCGATTGAGCCCACCGCTGCCACATCACCGGTAACAGCAACGGCAAGTCCGGCCAGTAATGATTTTTGCAGCAGAATGCGCAGCGAATGGTGGCCCCGTACATGACCGATCTCATGCGCCATGATTGTTCGCAACTCATCGGTGTTAGCCGCCATCCTTACCAGCTCATCGGTAAACACAATGGTGCCGGACGGAAACGCGTAGGCGTTGGCCCCGACTTTATCGCCGCCGCGAAACTGCAGCGAGTACGTATGGCCCGCACCAACAACCGCAATAACCTCTTCCATCGACGCACGGATGCGCTGGCGTCGCTCCGGCCGCAAACTGCTCGGCTGGAACAACACTCGGTCGAGTGCCTCCAGGCTTTGTTGGCTAATGATTTTTTCGACATCTTCAGGCATGGCGTAGGCAACCCATTTGGCTGCCGCAGGGATACCCTTGTCGTAGATAACCCAGCTGAAGCCGAGGGTCAGCAAAATAACTACTGCTATCGCAGTCCATCGCGATTCGAGCGCATGCTGCCATTGGCGGCGCCCGCCATGAGCCCGCAGCATCTGAAAAAAAGCGTCAGCATCGCTGACCTCAAGACGGGCATCGTCCGGCAGATCAATCATCGCCGGCTGACCGGGCAACTGCGGCCGCACTTTGATCTGGTCAAAGCGAAAACGTGTCTGCTCGCTCAGCTTCTGCACCAGCAGACATCCCGGTTCGCCAAACCGCAGTTTGACCGCATGCGGCTCCGCGGAACGACCATCGTAATAGCGCGCAGGGAACTCAGTCACAGGCCGATATCCACATCAAACGCCGAACCCACTTCCTCGCCAATAGACGACACTTCACTGCCCTGCATTGACACCACATCATCGAGGCTGCCATGAAATTCCACCCACATGCCGCCAATCAGATAGCGGGCAACGCGCGTCTGCGCCCATGGCACCAGCAGACCCAACGACACAATAACCGCGACAAAATTTACGACATACATCAACAACAAACGATTCAGACTCCAGTCGCAACCCAGACGAAATCTGGTGCCCTTATCATCGCCGGAGCCGATGTAGCTGCCCTGTAGTGTTGGTTTGAGCGTTGCTGCCGCCAAAAACTGTCCGGCGATATACCAGGTTGCCAGTGCCGATATGGCGGACAGGGCCCAGCGCATATACTGAGCGTATTCCCCGGCAGGAATACGCAGACCACCCAGCAAACCGAATGCCGACTGCAACAACGGCACAATAATGATCGCGCTGGCAATGAAGGTCAGCAGATAGGCCGCAAAGAAGCTCCAGACCGGTGCTTCCATGCGAAATGGCAGATTGCCGAAACGAGTATGCCGGACCACAAATCGATTGCGCAGGTAATGCGCAACCGGTGTACCGATACCGAATGTACCGAAGGTCAGCAGCCCGGCAAAAAACACCGTGCGGAAAGACTCCCAGTACGCCGGCACAAAGCCAAAGCGGACATTGCTAAACGACGTATTGCGCATACTGAACATGCGCGACCGTACGATCAGCCAGGGAATGGTTATCGCGACCAGCGTGCCGACAACCGGCACCAAAGCTGGCAAATATGCCTGTGTTGCCAGCACCCCCAATAGCAATGCCACGGCGATAATCCTGCCACGCAGAATAGCCAGCGGGTCAGCGTGATAGTCAAAGCGACTATTGCGCAGTTGCGTGTGGCCGTAGAAATACCGGTTTCGACGCACCTTGGCCCACGCTGAGTATGCGCCCAACGTCAACAATGTCAGGACGATATTGACGAGCCAGATACGAAAATAGTCCCCCGCATCGCCGGAGAAACTCAGGTACTCCCGCTGCTCATTATCCGCATGCTGCGGTTCAGCCACCACGCAACATCCGGTTCAGCACGCCGTCTTTGGCCACAAAATGGTGCCAGAGGGCGGCGCCCGCGTGCGCGGCCAGCAAAGCTGCACCTACCCGCCAGCAGTACCGGTGTATGACGGCAAAAAATTCATAGTTAAAAGTGGCGTCTTCGGCCACCTGCGGCACCAGCCGCGGCATGGATTCATAGCCGAAGAAAAAAATAGGAAATTCACCCTCATAGGCGGACAGCGACGCCCATCCGGTTAGCGGATAAATAAATAAGAGCAGGTACAGAAACGCGTGCGTAGCCCGAGCCAGCCAGCGCTGCCAGTGCGGCAAAACATCAGGCAGCCGGGGCGTAACGTTTGCAGTACGCCAGGCCAGCCGCAGGCAGACCAGCCCGAGCACCAGAAAACCGATGGTGTGATGCCAGTTCGAAGTGCGCATGACCCAGGTATCATCCCCCCAGGTCTCGGTATAGGCCTCGTAAACCTCAACCATCCAGAACCCCAGCGGAATCTGAATAACGATCAGGCCCAGCATGACCCAGTGAAACGCCCGCGCCAGACTGCCCCAACTGTCAGCGGTATTGAATTTTCCCATGGGCCCGGAAAGCTCCATCCACAGTACGACAACAACGCCCAATGATACTGGAAAACCGCTTGCAAACTGCGCCAGAATCAGGCTCTTTTGCGCAAATCGTTCAGGTCATTTCGTATGTCAGACAAGCAATCCAAAGTATCTTCCTCGCTGGACCGCCGTGAATTTCTGGCGGCCACTACCGGCCTCGCTGCACTGAGTGCCGGTTGCGCCACGGTAGCAGATGGCACCGCGGGCACAGCTGCTGCCGCCCGGGCCGGCAAAACCACCCCGCCCTACGATTCAATTCGCGACTGGGTAGCGGCGCTGGACGAACATGGTCTGCTGCTGCGAATTCCTGCAGTTGATCAGGACAACTTCGAAGCCACCGGGCTGGTGTTCAAAATGGGCGACCACTATGGCCCTTATCGCTCACCGGGTTTGTTGTTCGAGAAGGTGAAAATTGACGGCGAATGGATAGACGGCCCGTTGCTCGGCAACATGCAGATGCACTGGCACACCGACAGCATCGCTTTTGGGCTCGACACCCAACGGCTGGAGTATTACGACAGCTATCGTGAAGTAAAAAAACTCATGCATGAAGTGCTGGCGGCAAACAAAGGAAGCTACCCGGGAATCCCGCCTAATATTCTGACGCGTGACCAGGCTCCCTGTAAGGAAGTGACGCTGGAAGGCGACGATATCGACCTGACCCGTTTTCCGTTTGTGCAGACCAACCCTTTTGATGATGGCCGCTACGTCAACACGGCATCGATTTTTACCTCTGACCCGAAGATGGGCGCCAACTTCGGCACCTACCGCTGCGCTCTGCGCGGACCGCGCAAGCTCGGCTTTAATCCGGAACCGAACCAGACCGGTTACAAAATGATGATGGCTGCCAAGGCCCGCGGCGAAAAAACCGCGCCCATCACGCTGGTACTGGGTCAGGATCCGATGGTGTGGATGGTCAGCGGGACCAAAGTGGCGTTGCGCTTCGGCCCCAAGCCGGTGGACGAGCTGGCTATTGCCGGCGGCTTCCGTGGCAAGGCGCTCGACGTGGTTAAAAGCGATACCAATGACATGCTGATTCCCGCGCATGCCGAGTTCGTAATCGAAGGCGAAGTACCGCTCGACGATGCCTCCATGGAGCCGGAAGGACCGTTCGGCGAAATGTTTGGTTATATGGGTGCCGCGAAAGACACTAACTTTGTCATTAACGTCAAACGGGTCACCCATCGCAAAAACCCGTGGCTCATGAATGCCTTTACCGGTATGGGCCGCGGCATGCTGACCGCGCCGATGGACGCGCTCTACGAAGTATTCCTGAAACGCAATATTCCCAATATTGTCGAATACACCAACCCGCAATGGGCGATGGGCACTGTGGTACTGAGCATTAACAAGCAGGAAGCTTTTGAGGGCATCAAGGCCGGCGAATCCATCGCCAAGAGCAATCCTATCGCCAAAGTGGTGATCGTCGTGGACGACGATGTAAATATTCTCGATTCCAATGATGTCATGGCTGCGATCGGGGCGCGCTGGCAGCCCTACCCGGCCTCAAAAATTATTGAAAAAGCGCCAGGGCTTTTCACCGATCCCAGTCAGGTTGTCTATGCGCAGACCAGCAAGATTGTGGTTGATGCGACCCGGCAGTTTCCCGCAGAAGGCGGACAGGAAAATTTCCCCAAGAGCAATCGCCAGCATCTGGACGAAGGCGCACCGCAGGTCTGGGACCTGGTCGAAGCCAAATTCGGCGATACGATCAGGAACTGGAAACGGGTCTAACAGCCCGCTCCGGCAGAGGACCAAACAGCGACAGCATAATAGCCGCAGCCAGAATCAATATCAGTAACAGGGCGACGCAATAAAACCTGCCTCGTCTAGTCAGGGTGCCCGGCATCAGGAGGGCGAAAGGGCCCAACCAGATATAGCGGCGCATATGTACCTGATTGATTTCTCGATGCATCAACCCATAGAGCGCGAATGCGGTCAGCGTCAGGACAACCAGTGCCGCCACAGTAAATGCCTCAGGCATCGTTACCAGGCCGACGGGTAGTGCCGCGGTGCTCGCAGATCGTCATTCACATCCGTCTGATCTTGCGGTTCGTCATGGAATTCATGTTCCGCCACAGTATCGGACAAACTGTTCCATCCCATGCAACCGGAACGCACCGAACATATCCCGATGCCCTGACCCGCAATTGATGCCCCCGGCACGATAGCGCCGGCCTGGCCCTCCAGCATTACCACCCCGTTCTCGGCAATGCTTAGCTTGCCGCCTAAGCCTGGCCCGCCAATTGCAACGGCAGTACCGAACCCGACCAGGTCGGCCAGGCTGGGATCCTTATTGAGTGAGCGCTGTATACCAAAATTAACGCGGCTGCCACCGAGCGCAACACCATCTATGTCCAGAGAACCGACTATCCCCACATCGGCCTCCGGAATGCCATTGCCATTGCTATCCGCCAATGAAAAACCCACCCCGACGGATGCGCCGGTTATTCTGATATTTGTACCCAGCCAATAATGCGCAATATTTTCCAGCAGCGTGGCCTGCACCGATATGTTGAATACCAGCGCGTCTTTGCCGTCCGGATCGACAAATTTGTAGGGATTGTTATTGGCATAGGCGTAACGATTAAAACTGCCCGGCTGCAATGGCGCAATATCTTTCGGATCGGGGCGCAGAAACCTGCCCAGGCGAGGATCATAGTAGCGCGCTTGCATATAGATAAGGCCTGACTCAGGGTCGTCTGCATGACCGGTGAATCCCACCGGATTGGCGTGGGCTGAAGCCTGATTAGCGAGACTCTGAACTTTCTGACCAAAAGGCAGATAACTCGCCTGCCAGACTATTTGTGCCTGCTCATTGGTCGCCATCACTGGCGAACCAAGCAAATCGGTATGGTAATAGGTGATACTCGCCAGGGTCTGCAACGGCAGCAGAATCAGCGATGTCGTCAATGCACGCACACGGTTCATGGATGACACCCCTGTGTGCATTCGGAGTCTATCCTGCCAACCAGCTCGCTGGCGAAATAGACAAAGTCACTGAGCTGGCCCCCTTTCTCGCAACTGTCCTGATGTGCGAGCTGGCCAGCCTTATTGTATACGCTATAGGTAGCGCCATCGCTGTCGACAGACTTCATGCGACGGCCATTGCCATCATAGGAGTAGCTCAGGCCGGGTAACTCATCGATACCCTGCAGCTGTGATGCCTCATTGTAGATATAACTATAGCCGCCGCTGCGGGTAGTGTTGCCCATGGCATCGTAATCAAAATCCAATAGGTAGAACTGCGCGGCAATTACGGAGTCCAGCTTGTTACTCGCATCATAACGGTATTCAAAGTCACGCCCACTTACGGTATTTGCCAGGATGTTGTCCGTCGCGTCATATACGACCGATCCCTGGCCGAATAATGTATCTGCCTCTACCATTCGTCCCAGGCCGTCGTACTTCATGGTCGCGATTTGAGAGTCATCTCGACGGTCCAGAATTCGCAACAAATTTCCCGTGCCATCGTAGGTATAGCGGAAACCTGCCAGCAGGGATTGATCTGGCGACTCGAACAGCCTTTCGCGGGGTAGCAATCGCGAGTTTCGCCGGTATTCGCCCTGTATACCGTTGCTGAATATCAGCCGCTGCAGCGAGCCATCATCCCGGTATATTGCGCCTGATACCACGTCGCCGGCGCGCGTCGGATTGCCGAGCGCATCCGGCGCGAAATCTACAAGTTCGCCGCTTGGGTATTCAGTTGAGAGCAGATTGCCGTACTGGTCGTAGCGGTGATAAAGAGCGAAATTTTTCCCCGCCAACTCCAGCGCTTCTTCAGTCAGCCGGCCGGCACCATCATACGAATAGCGCCAACGACTGGCTCCGGTTAGCAAAGATTGCAGCAAGCCGGTGTTGGCGTAGCTATAGTGGATATCGTTTGCGCTACCGGCATAGTCGGTCAGCACCAGTCGATCCATGCCGTCATAGGCAAAGCGGACCGGTTCCGCGCTGCCAACGCGGGTCATTACCCGGTTATTGCGCGAATCGTAGTTGTGCAACGTAACACCGGTCTCCGGATGCCGTTCCTCGATTAAACGCGGATGCTCATAGATAAACTCTCGCTCGATAGCAGGCTCGCCGGTGGCTCCCTGCGACAGCGCAATCACATTGTTGTTGTCATCGCGACGCAGCGTAGTCAGACGAAATGATGGCGCGGCGATAGCGGCTGAATTCAGCACTTGCTCGGCTATTCTCACCACGACGCCGGTATGCGGATTACCGAGCGCGGCAAACTCCATTCCTGATTGGTAGCCTCGCTCGTCCGTCATCACAAAACCGTTGCGCAGCAACCCAACATTGGCAGCGTAATCACCGGTATTGCATTCCCACGTATAGCAGAAAGTCCGGTACTGACCATTTGCGGTAATTGTCTGTCGCGTGGTGCGATCAAATTCATCATATAGCCAGGCGAAACCGGCCGGACTGGCATCCGCGTGCCAGCCGAATGGGTATGATCGGAATGCCAGTCTGCCCGCAGAGTCATAGTCCCATCGCAAAGCTCGCGGCGATTGACTCTGCGCTACACTGGCATAGTCGCGCAGCAATACAGTTCGGCCGAAACCGTCAATATCCGCCGTCCGGCTCCGATTCGCCTGTATTGCAGTAACCTGATGCAGGTCACCCGCGGAGTTCAGATTGAAGCTGATCTGCACTGGCGCAGTGTCAGGCCTGTCGTATTGAATTATCCGCCCCTTGAAGTCATAGGCAAACGTTGTGCGGTTACCCCCGCCATCTTCCGTCCACAGAATTCGCCCGAAATCATCGACAGATCGCGTTAGCGTCTGAACCAGTCCCGATTCCGGGTCAACCGGGTGTGATTCTGACAGCGCAACGCCACGATGGTGACCTGCGTACTCTCGTATATATAAGTGTTCATCGCGGGACCACGACTCTGCTATCAGGTTGCCATTCGAATCATAGGCATAGTCGGTTTGCATGCCGGCATCATCCAGGCGACGCAGCAATCCGTTGCCAGAATAGTAGTCATAGTGAACCGCATAACTGCCAACCTGCCGGCTTGCGGGAAGGCCTATAAACCAGCCATTGATATCGTGGTGCCAGGCAAGCAGCGTCGAGCGAGTTCTTGGCTGCTGGGCGGCCAGCACATCGGTACCCTGCTCGATGACGCGGAGCGGATAGGCGTATGCATCAAAATCGCTGACTGCTGTGCGGGTTGTGTAAACAATTGGGTCCGCGGCCGTAGCGAAATCTGTGACTTCCGCCTGCCGCAAGGGACGCGGTCGAATCTGCGCCAGCACCAGTGTCGGCCATCCCAGCCAGTTACCGCTATAGAACTGCTTGCCGGTATAGGGTAACAAGGCATGCTCATAGGCCGTTCGATACAGCAACTTGTCATCGCTAAGCCGCCTGATCGAATGGCTTTTCGGCAGGCCCATGAGCTCATCATAGTCGGTGGGTGCCGTGCCGGGCCATGCATGCTGTCCCGGGTACCTGGCAATCAGGAATTCATAGGTCCCCAGACCCTCATAGAATTCATAAACATCTTTGCGCTTTGGCCCGGTGACCGTGGTCGTCTCAATATGATTGGCGAATTGATACTGATAAGCCCACTCGCCGGTGGCTACATCACGACCCCCTGTAACCCGACGAGACAGTCGCGGCGCGGGCGCGTTGGTACGCTGCAATACAGGGTGATAGCCACTCTGGTATGTATATTGGATGGTCCCGCCGGTCGGCAGCCGCACGCTTTCAAGCAAAAATTCGAAGTTTCCCCAGGCCAGTTGCACATTGACGGAATACAGCGACGGATTGTATCGATAACTGACTCTGTCACCGTCCGGGAAACGCACCGCATGCAGCACCGGTAGATCACGGTTGGGGCCCAGATTAATCGGTGTGCAACCAATCTGGAGTATGTAGTAGTCAGCAAAGTCACAATATTCGTATTCGATGGTGAACAGATCGTCATTGGCATGAATGTTGATTTTGCTGATAAGGGATAGCGGGCTGCCCTGCACGTCGACGCCCTGTACGGAACCAGGATAGTACTCAAGGGTGACGCGACGACCATCCGAAGCTGAAATACCGGTCAGCAGATTTGTGCCGCCTGATCCGGTGTCATATTCATAGCGAATACGATTGCCGTGTGCGTCCGTAACACTTGAAATCCCCATTTCCACCCAGCCGCCGGAAGTAGCCAATGCATACTCCCCCGGCACAAGATGCAGAATAAAATCGAAGCGGTAGCGCAAACCGCGGGGCGACACAACCTCGAAGCCGCCCCAGCGGCGCAGGGTATTGGCCGGCAGACATCGTGCATACCAGTTGTCAGTGGTCACATACCGGGCATCAGCAGGAAACTGATCGGCATCATCACGCCGCTCCAGAAGTATCTTGCTGCCTTCGCCGGGTATATAAAGTGTTACGGGAGCCGCAAACATGATGCCCGCAATGCGCTGCCCCGTCTGCGATGCCGTCACTTCAGGGTCAACCAGGCCACCGGCATGCTCGCAAATGCCACCGAAATCGTTCAGCCTGAACTGAAGATTTGCCCAGGCTGCCTGAAAGGTTCCTACAGTCGAGTTGGCCGGGTCATAGGGCGCTCGCCAGGGTGAGGTGGGCACCTGCAGACGCGGCACACCAAAGTACCAGTGACCCATGTCCGACGGAGTATGGGACAGGCGATTGAACGATCTGCTGATGGCAATATCCAGGCCGCCGTCGCCTGGGATGACGAAATCTGTCACCTCCCAGCTCAGACCAAGGGTACGCAGATCAACATGCTCACCCTCGACACCGCTGACCTCGTGCGCCATATAAGTCGGGTCGTAGCGATCAAAAACTTCAAAGCGCGAGACAGCTTCCTGCGCCACAACCGGGACACCCATAAAAATCAACAGCAGTAACAAGCAGTAGCGTGGCAACACCGATACAACCTCACAATTCCCGTATTTCGGTCGGTGAGGTTGACAGGCGCCGGCTGCCTGCTGCATCTGCTATTCAAACATCAGAGGTCCAGAAAGGGCACTCGGCAGCATTTGCGCACAAAGCGCATACATATGCGTCCCGGCAAATGGCAGGGAGCTATCGCTCTGGCTAGGCCGTCTCGACCTGCAGCGGCGGCAGGGCGATTTCGTGATTTTCGCTGAACAAATAGTCGTTGAAGATATGTTCAGCACTGGGTAACTGATATGTACCGTCTGCACGCCGGTTGGTTGTGTCTTTTAACCGGTAGACATTGTGACCGCAGGTCCAGACATTATGCTGTCCAAAGTGGTGGCAAATGCATATCTTGTCCATCACCGGCAGCTTTTTGCCGTTTTCATCGAAGCCGGTACGGTAGTAGGCATCCACATAAAGGCAGGTGCCTTCGCTGCTCAGTGTATAGCCCAGCGGCTCGCACTGCGGCTTGATGTTCGAGCCTATAGCCGGGCTGTTCTTAAGCATGCGGATCAGATACCCGGTTGCGGACAGGCTATTCACTTCAACGTCTGCTTCTTCCGCTTTAAGATATTCCTGCTTGACGTTCTGAGGCAGGCCACACTCTTTGGAAATGGTGAAACGGGTAGCAACCTGCACCGCACCGCAGCCCATCTGCATGTATTCAACTGCGTCAGTGCCGGTAAAGATGCCGCCAGCGGGAATCACGGCAATATCGAGTTTTTCGTCTTTCACAAAGTCGATGACTTCGGGAACAATATTCTTCAGATCATAATCGGCCCAGTCTTCGCCAAAGCCAAGGTGACCGCCAGCCAGCGGACCTTCGACGATGCAATAGTCGGGCACACGGTCAACACGTTTCCCGCTGCGCAGGAAAATTTTTAATGCTCTGACGCTGGACACGATGATGCCAATCTTGACTTCGCGGAAACGCGGATGGTCCTTGATAAGTTTTAACGTGCCGTTGTGCAGCCCGGCCGACAGGGTAATACCATCAATGCCTGCATCCAGGGCGGCTTTCAGACGCGTACCAAGGGTATCGGCGGCTGCGCCCATCGTAAGCTTCTCCATCACATTGATGAACAGCCCGCCGGGTCCCTGCTTGCGTTCGACGGCGGCAGTAACCACGCCCAGCGTGGCTTTATACAGTTCGTCGAGATTAAATTTAACCTGTGTTTTGTCCTGGCTGTTCCGGCTGAATTTGTAACGGCCGGACTTGGTTTTAGTGAAGTGGGTTTTCATGTGCCTATCAGAAACCCATGGCGTCATCGCATCGGAAATATGCCCTATGCCGCCCAGGCGACAGGCTTCCAGTGCAAGATCCGAAGTCGAGATATCCACACCCATGCCGCCCACCATGATGGGCAGGTACTCGTCATCGCCCAGACGCAGGCGAAAATCATTCAATACAGTCATCAAAAATCGCTACCAGGAGCTCTGGCTAAGAATATTGCGCAACAAATAAGAGCAACTTTGCCACAAATGGCGCTGCAGCACACCCGCCGACGCCATATTCTGCTCTGCATAAAAACCCCGCGGCTAACTCTAACCTATTGTTTTTCTGCAACTTCATGCATCAGGCAGTGTCAGCATGCCAACAATTAGCTGAAGCTGAAATCGCAGACCGCTGCGCCGACGATACAGCGACAAATATGCACGCCGGATACCAACATCAGGTCGCGGTATAAGCAATATGTTGAATACCTCGCGATTGAGCACCGCAGCGGACTGACAATAGCTTGACAGTGCTCTGCAACAGGCTGTCTTATATTCGGATAACAACAATAAAACAGGCAAATACAGGGCATGAACTTCACCAGACGGCAGGTTATCGCTGCGGGCGCAGGTGCCGGCGCATTGCTTGGCTCGGGCGTGTTCGGCAGTGCGGTGGCAGATGGCACAACACTAATCACCAAACCCATACCCGGCACTAATGAACAACTACCCGTGATCGGGATCGGCACCAATCGCTGGGCCGCCGGCGGTTCAGCCGCAGAAATTCAGGGTTTGCGCGATACATTGCAGGGGTTTCGCGAGCTCGGCGGTCGCGTCATTGATACAGCGCCGGCGTATCGCACTTCGGAAAAAATTCTGGGGCAACTTATCAGCGAACTCGACTTCGACGACGCTTTCTTTCTCGCCACTAAAGTGGATCGCGAGGAAAAGCTGAATGGTATACGACGGATGGAGGATTCGCTGACCAAGCTGAATCGCTCCACCATGGACCTGATGCAGGTACATAATTTGCGCGGCGCCGAAACACAATTGCAGACAATGCTGGAATGGCGCGACGCCGGCCGTATTCGCTATGTGGGCATTACTACATCGCGTAACGATCAGCATGCAGAAATGGCGGCGTTGATGAAAGCCATGCCGCTGGACTTTATTCAGGTGAACTACTCACTTGCCGATCGTGCAGCCGAAGATGTGATCCTGCCGCTTGCGGAAGATAAAGGCATCGCCGTGCTGGTCAATCTGCCGCTGGCGCGCGGTCGCCTGTTTAAGGCGACGACTGGCGCAGAACTGCCTGGCTGGGCCGCCGAGTTTGATTGCCGCAGCTGGGGCCAGTTCTTCCTTAAATACGTGGTCTCGCACAGCGGTGTGACCTGCGCAATACCGGGCATGACCCGGCTGGCTCATGCGCGCGACAACCTGGGGGCAGCATACGGGCGTCTGCCCGACGCAGCCATGCGCGCCCGCCAGGAAAAACTGCTTGCCAGTCTTTAGTCAGCCTGCGCGCTGACCCAATCGGGCCGGCCAGGCTGCATGCCACCGTGCAGTTTGACGCCCGGCTGCGGTTTGGAAGTCCAGAGTTCTTCGGCGAAACGTGGAATAGCCATGGCAGCAACCGGGAAACACTCCACCATATGGCCAACCTTGCTGATCTTCAGACCGGTCAGGCCGTAGCAAAAAAAGTCGCGCTCATCGATACGCCAGAAACCTTTGATGGCTTTCTGATTCGACGCCACCAGGCCATCGGGCTTGAAATAAACGTCAAAGCGGAATTCCTCGCCGGTCGTTGTATCTTCCCAGCGGTAACGCGTGGTGTTGTACATCAGGTGATTCCAGAAGCTGGGAAACCGTTCTGCATAAGGCCTGGCCTTATCGGCCTGTTCTGCGGCGAAATTGATTTCCGGGCGCGGCCAGTCGACGGCACCGGTTTCAATCAGCATGAACGAAATGAGGTCCAGATGATCGGCGGCAGGAACCGGCTCGGGAATGCCCATGATATTGCCGGGCAAATAACCCTGCGGATCGCTCAGCCATGCATGCAGCTGATCGGGGGTCCATGCGAAATCCGCCGCCACCAGCGTGTCAGAGAAACGAAACCCGGGCTTGGAACCGGCAACCCGGTCAAACACGCCCCACAGGTTAGGGCCGGCAATGTCGCCGCTGTCGTCCGCGAGTGTATGACAGGCACTGCAACGCCCCTGGAAGGTCTGTTTGCCCTTAAGGTAGTCCGCTGCCTTGAGCGCCTCCATGGACAATTTTTCCTGCGCAACGGCGCTGCCGGCAGTAAGCCCCAGCAGTAGTAATACCGTCAGCCGGCGGAATGCATTTATGCAGCGTGCGTCAGCCATGCTCATTCCTCACCGAACAGCAGGTTTTCCAGCGGACTTTTCTGCGTAGGGTCAACGGCCGCAAAAACTTTGCCGATGGTTCGGTCATCATCCAGTGCACCGACAACCAGCCGGGCCAGATCCGGCCGGCGGATAAAGCCCATGGTGGAACGATCCTCACTGAGGATGCCCGAACCGGTCTCAACTCCGGGCGGCAAGCCCCCCGGACGCACAATGGTGTAATCGAGCCCGGAAGCCTTCAGGTGATCTTCGGCCTGCGTCTTTAGCGGCGTAACTTTGCGTAAAAAGAGGCGCGACAGTAGTGGCGCCGCGGACTTGCTGTCGCCGGCGCCGACCGTGCTCACCATGATCACACGCGGCACGCCGAATTCGACGGCGGCATCAAAAACATTTGCATTACCCACATAATCGGGCGGAATCGGCGCACTTATTGAACCCATGGTGGTAATAACGGCGTCATATTCTCCGGCCGCAAATGCAGCCTGCACGGTTTCGGCTTCAATGGCATCACCCACTACAAAATCCGCACCCAGTGCTTCGAGCAGACTGCGATCCGAACTCTCCCGGACAAAAGCCGTGACTTTGTCACCGCGCCGCATCAGATCTTCTGCAATTTCGTAACCGGTATTGCGGGTAGCGCCAAATATCAGCACATGTTTGTCGCCGGTCATGGATGGCGGAGTCAGCTCAAAGGACTGCTCCGGCATGTTGGGCTGCATGTCAAACCAGACAAATACGAACAGCAATACAAACAGCCCGACCAGGCCACCGAGAATTTTCAGCAAGATTTTCATCCGGACTTCTCCGTACAAGTACGCGCGGCATATAATCCGCGCCCCCGCCAATATAATCAACTGTTATGCCAAATGACGCCAAAGCTGCGGCACTGCGCATATTGCTGCTGCAAATTCGCGACAGCGAGCAGGTCCGCAAGGAAGAACTGAGCAGCTTTATTGCCTACAGCGGCCTGCAGGACTATCAGTTTGATGTACTGAATGTCTTCGACACGCCGAGTTTCACCGGCGACGTTTTGCAGGGCTACGACTGCCTGTTCGTCGGCGGCGCATCTGAGGCCAGTGTGATGGAACCGGATACCTACCCCTTCGTGGAGTCGTCGGTAGCTCTGCTGCAGTATTGCCTGTCTCGCGACATTCCGGTGTTTGCATCGTGCTTCGGCTTTCAACTTGCCGTGCTGGCGCTGGGTGGACGAATCGTGCGAGACGATCGCGACTATGAAATGGGCACGCCGTCAATCAACCTCACTGCGGCTGGTCGGAAGGATATTCTGTTTCACGACACACCGGACAGTTTTCCGGCAGTGTCAGTGCACAAGGAACGCGCACCGGAGCTGCCGGCGACCTGTATTTTGCTCGCCGACACTCCCGCCTGTCCGCATGCATTCCGGGTGGATGAAAAACGTTTCTGGGCGTTTCAGTTTCATCCCGAGGTTGATCGCGCCACGCTGGTGGAACGACTTACGTACTATAAGGAAAAATACACCGATGACGACGGTCACTTGCAGGATGTACTCGACAACGCCGCCGAAACTCCTGAGTCCAACGGCCTGGTAAAAAAATTTGTCGAACGGGTGCTTTTGGCCAACGGCAACAGTCACTCATGAACCGCCGTCAGCTACAACTGGTTTTTGTGCTGGCACTGGTGCTGATATCCGTCTGGCTGAGCCTGGAACCGGACCCGACCGCCCTGCCGGATGTCGCCGGCCATGAAGCGCAAAACAGCGCGAGCGAAGTCATCAACCGGGCCTGGCGTGACCGTGCCTACGATGTTGATGTCAGCGGTTACGGCACAGTCACGCGCGTATTGTCCGACGACAACGACGGCAGTCGCCATCAACGCTTTGTGCTGGACGTGCAGGCCGAGCGCACCGTGCTGGTAGCGCATAACATTGACCTGGCTCCGCGGCTGGAACGTCTGGCCATCGGCGACCGGGTTGAATTTAAAGGAGTTTACGAGTGGAATGACCGCGGCGGAGTCATTCACTGGACCCATCACGATCCGCAAAACCGCCGACAGGGCGGCTGGCTGAAACACAACGGAAAAATGTATCAATAGCAGTGAGCAATCGAACCGCATCCTTTTATGAAGACCTACAAAACCACCGATGACCTGCATATAAGGGGGCTTCGCCCGCTGATAGCACCCGGGATACTAATAGAAGAGTACCCTGTCACAGAAAGCGCCTCTGTCCTTATTTCTGACGCTCGCGAGGCTATCAAAAAAATACTGGCCGGCACCGATGACCGAATTATCGCCGTGGTTGGCCCATGCTCCATACATGACCCAGACGCCGCTCTGGATTATGCAGGGCGACTTGCCGAGCTGGCGGACGCATTGCGCGGCGAACTGCTTATTGTCATGCGTGTGTATTTTGAAAAACCACGCACGACAGTGGGCTGGAAAGGTTTAATAAACGACCCGAACATAGACGGTAGTTTCGATATCAACCAGGGCCTGCGCGCGGCTCGCGAACTGCTATACAGACTCGCGGAAATTGGCGTTCCGACAGGCTGCGAGTTTCTTGACACGATATCGCCGCAATTTATCGCGGATCTGGTCTCCTGGGGCGCTATAGGCGCCAGAACTACAGAAAGTCAGGTGCACCGTGAACTAGCGTCCGGACTGTCCATGCCCGTGGGCTTCAAAAACGGCACTGCCGGCAGCATCAGTATTGCCGTAGACGCCATCGTGGCCGCCTCCCACCCGCATCACTTTCTTTCCGTTACCAAACAGGGCATCTCGGCCATTGTGGAAACGGAGGGAAACCCTTACTGCCACCTGATCCTGCGAGGGTCAAATACCGGACCGAATTTTGATGCGGCTTCAATTGCGTCGGCTGCATCCAAATTACGCGAGAAAGGCCTGATTGCTCGCGTCATGGTTGATTGCAGCCATGGCAATAGCAACAAGGACTTCCGCAATCAGCCGCGGGTAGCGGCTGACCTGAGCGAACAAATTGCCAATGGCGACGAAACTATTGCCGGCGTGATGCTTGAGAGCAACCTGCGTGAAGGCAATCAGGATGAGCCAGTCGACTATGGCGTCAGCATTACAGACGCCTGTATTTCCTGGGAAACAACGGTCGAAGTACTAAACTCGCTGGCGGAGGCAGTCAGACAACGGCGACGCGCCTGATACCTGCTGCCATTATCGGCGGGGCTTTACTGCCACTGCCTTACCGGGCCAACGTCGAGGTGAACAAAACCGCTGGTTCTGTAGAGACCGACCCCGCCAAGTTGCAGGCTGACCGCAATGTCGCGAAACCTGTCAGCAGCAATGCCGTCCAGCCGGATGTCCAGCGCCTGCCCTTTCATATGGAAACTTTTCTTTGCCACGCCGGTTGAGTTCTGGCGCAACTTCTCATTGGTTGCCGGCGACCGATAGGCGGAAAATACCGTAAAGGCGCCATTGGCGCCGGCTACCTGCTGCGTCGTATGCAGGAAATCCAGTAGCTCCGGTGCAATCACTTCGACTTCACCAGTACGAAAATCACGCATAAAAGTATTGATCTCGGCCAGCGCGTCAGGCAGGTAGGCGTCTTTTGCAAAATAATCGACACTCAGGCTTTCGCCGGTATGCGCATGCACGAAACGCAGCGAGCGTGTTGCAGACGCGGCAGCGGCGGCGAGTCCGGGCAAAGCCAGCAATGGCGCACAGGTTGCGGCACGCAGCAGCTGCCGGCGGCGCAGGTCGGGGAATGCAGCGGGATTGGGTTTGCTCACGGGCTGGCAGTCTGCCTTAACTTAAAGCAGCCAGCAATGCTTATGTAAACCACTGACTTAAAAAGCAAAAATATCGACCTGTCGACAGTTTCAGGCCGGCCGCCATGCTAGAGTGATGCCATAACTATAAGAAGTGATAGCAGGCGTCCATTGTGCCCGAAAAAATCACTCCGACGGCGATAAGTTCGCCCGTCAATACCCGGCTTGTCGTCAAGCCAATGACTCTTCTGCTCATGACCATGGCGGCGGCTTGGCTGCTGTCTGCGTCGGCTGCTTACTCGCAGGATTCGGCAGTCGCAACTGTGACACAGGCTTTTTATGCCGACCGCGCATACCGACCGGTGTGGCTGGAACCGAGACGCCTGCTGGAACTGCAACAACTTTCCCAACTTGCGGAGCTGCATGGCCTGAATCCGGACGACTACCGTCTGGCTGAACTCGGCAGCGAAGCGAATGCACTGCTGCATACCGAAAGGCACGCTGAACTTGCCCGCCTGGATTTTTTGCTTACGCAAAGCGTGTTGCGTCTTGCCCGACATTTGCGGTACGGCAAAGTCGATCCCAGCGGCCTGCAACCGAAGTTAGGCAGTTCGCCCGATAGCGCAACCCTTGCGGCTTTGCTGCGCGATGCGGCCGCTGCGGAGTCACTGCTGACCTGGCTGGACAATCTTTCGCCCGATACGCTGCTGTACAAGCGGCTGCAGCTCAGCCTTGCCAGACACCGTGAATTGCTGGCCGAGCACCGCGTATGGCCGACAATTCAGCACGGCCGTGTTGTTGAACCCGGTATGCGCGATCCGCGGCTTTCAGCGTTGCGCCAGCGGCTCGGCCTGGCAGCCGCAACTCACGATCAGCCGGTCTATGACGCAGAACTGGCGGCGGCCGTAGCGGCCTTTCAGGCGCGCCACGGTTTGCAGGCGGACGGCATACTTGGGCCACGCACCATCACCGCGTTGAACGTACCGCTGCAGCAACGCATTGAACAATTGCGGGTAAATTTGGAGTGGCAACGCTGGGCCGCGATGCCCGCAGACTCGGCCTACCTGCGAGTCAACATTCCGCTCTATACGCTGCACTGGATCGAAAATGGCAACCGCACGCTGTCCATGCGCACGCAGGTCGGGCGGAGCAGCCGGCAGACGCCTGCATTTCGCAGCTCAGTCAATGCCATCATGGCGAACCCCAGCTGGACCGTACCGCCCACCATTTTTCGCGAAGACATTCTCCCCAAACTGCAAAGCGATGCCTCTTTTCTGCAGGCGCAGGGCATGTATGTTGTCGACAATCGCGGCCGGACCGTTGCGAGCCACAATATCAACTGGCAACAGATCAACGCTGACGAGTTCCCCCACAGACTGCGCCGCAGGCCCGGTGGCGACAACGCGCTGGGGCGCATGAAGTTCCTGGTACCCAATCCGTATCTGATCTACCTGCACGACACCCCCGCCAGACACTTGTTCGCCCGGCCGGCGCGCGCGACCAGTTCCGGCTGCATTCGCGTTGAAGACCCGGACCTGCTGGCAGGCCTGCTTGCCGATGCACAGGAGAATCGGATCAACGCCCGGCTGGAACGGGCGAAACAGACTGACAGGCAACGTTTCATTGGCCTGCAAACGCCGGTGCCACTGGTTGTTATGTACGCGACTATTGACCTCGATGAAGACGGCGAACTGATTTTTGCAGCCGATATTTACGGCCGGGACGAAAAAATGCTCGCCGTGCTTGATTCAATACCGCCGCGCGCCACCAAACTGCTGATGGCCGCATTGTCACCTGACGAGCGTGGCTGAGTCAGCGGGCAGTGCTAGCCTGACGCCACTGCAGAACGATGACCAGTAACGCAGGCAGCATCGTCAGCGTAACCACTGCCGCCGTCAGAATACCGAACATAACAATCGCGCCCACACCACGGTAAAGCTCGGTACCCGCCCCCGGCAATAACACCAGCGGTGTCAGGCCGAAAATGGTCGTAAAGGTTGAGATGATGATAGGCCGGAAACGAACCTGCACGGCTTCGCTAACCGCCTCCAGCGG
>CAYGKB010000015.1:0-4666 GCA_964350425.1 uncultured Chromatiaceae bacterium
CTTCAAAACTGAAAATATGCGTCTGCATGGCGGTAAACAGCGTGGAAACGCGAATATTCAGTTCATCGAGTTTGCTTTGATGCGCGGCCTGCAAGGCATCGAACTGTTCGATGAGCGGCCGGACATCGCTGTGCGGCACCTTGGCATTCAGCGCCGCCCAGCGCTCGCCGGCCGGACCCACCGCGCCGTTCAGATTGTCGAATGGTGCCGCCCGCGCCGCCAGGGGAATCGAATTGGGTATTTCCTGGCCGCCCTGTTGCGCGGCCAGGCGCCGGCAGATAGCCGCGTCAGCCTGCACTGCGCTGTCGCTGCGGGCCGCACAGGCCAGATGCAGCGAATGGGCATGCGCCGGCACCAGCTTTTTACCGGCCACGACCACGCCGATGCCGGCTTTGATACCGGCCAGCAGATTGCGCTGCCCGGTCACAATGTCGCCCAGACGCCGCGCGTCGCTGGCAAGCGTGCCACTTTGCATGTTGCGCGCCGTAGTCTCGGGATCCAGCACATAGATCTCTTCGGCCGCATCGGCGCGCCCGATCTGCGACAGTGCCGCGGCCGCCGACTGCGCATCGGTAAATGCAAATGACAGGCACTCGGTGTAAGCAGGCATTTCAATGAGCCTGAAGGTAGCCTCGGTCTTAATGCCCAGCGCGCCGCTGTCATGTAAAAACAGGCCGGTCAGATCCGGGCCGTGAGCACGATAAAAAGGTTTGCCGCCACGAAACGCAGCATGACCGGTGCGCAGTATTCTGCCGTCGGCACTGACGACCTCCAGCCCCAGCACCTGGTCGGCGGCACTGCCATAGCGTGCTGAACCGAAAAACACCGCACCGTTGGACAGGCCGCCACCGACCGTTGCGCGACGGCCGGAAAAGGTGCCAAAAAACGGCAGCCGCAAACCGCGCGGCTGCAGTTCTTTATAGATGGCTTCCCAGGTTGTGCCGGCCCGCACCGTGATGGTCATGCCCTGCTCGTCCACGGCCACGATGCCCTGCATGTCGGCGGTATCAACCACCACGGAGGCGTTGCTGTCGGGAGTGTAGCCGCCGGTGTAGGACATGCCGCCGCCCCGCGGCAGCAGGGCAAAACCCGCCGCTGTTACCAGCCGGGCCGCAGCGGCCAGCATGGGCGTATCGGCCGGACGAATAACCGCAGCGCAGGTTGCGCCGCGGGCGTAAAAGTCGCTGGAGTAAAGTTCGCGCTGCTGTGCATCGTCGAAAACACGTGCGCTACCCATCTGCTCACGCAACGCGTCAACCAGTTCCCGTCCCGCCAGTTCCGCATCCTGCATCGGTTTCCCCGCAACACCAACCACGCAAGTGGCCTATTTTACCGGGGCTGGTTTTTGCGTACGAGCATAGTTCTCCAAGCTGGAATAGCTGGGGTCCACCCATTTTTCCGGAGCGATCAGGTATTCGGGATAACGCTTTTCGACCCGGGCAAGCAGATCAGCCGGCAGTTCGTCGAGCGACTCGACATTATTAAACCGCCCCATGTAGAAAGCATGACCCGGTGCCTGCCCCATCAGCATCCAGGGCAGCCACGGCGTGACGCGCGACCAGACCCCGTTGTGCGGCAGATGGGTCATCTCGGGGTTTTCGACGTCTTCGCGACGCATAAAATAGCGGAACAACTCAGACACACGGTTCATCGGGCCGGCCGACTCACGCGGCCATTCTTCGGGATCAAGCGCATTGGGATAGTAAAGATGGATATCGCTATCCAGCGTTACCGTATTGTCGTTGTTTAAGCCCCAGCTCAGCAGAAACGGTCGCTTGGGCGGCTTTTCCTTGTTCAGGCCACCGTAACTGGGCGGGTCGGGAAAGAACTCGCTGATCATGTAGTTAAACGGATCATTGGCGATATCCACCACCGGCACGCGCTCCCCGGTGTAAACGTTGTCCCAGCTATCCATGATCTTGCCGGTGGCCAGATCGCGGTAGAACACCAACTCACGGCAGAGCCGCTGGTAACTCTGATCTTCCTGGCGCAACACGCGGCGGGTGGAAAAAATCTCAAACTCGAACAGGGGCCTGACCTTTTCATTGTCACGAACGCCGTGAACCGTGCCTTTGCCGTAACCGGTGACAAACTTGCCCGGCGCGATGTCGCCCTCAATACGCGCCACGGTTTCCCGGTTCCATACCGGATCGTCAAACCGCAACGGCATTTTGCTTTTGGCGGCGGCCGGGCCGGCGCTCATACCGAGTGCTGTCGCAGCACCTGCCCCGGCTGCATGCTTAATAATCTGGCGTCTGTTTACGCTCATTGTGCTGCTCTCCCGAATGCTGTTGTGTATTAACCCGGACAATGCGTGCCGGTCAGAACGTTCATTATCTACCGGGATAGCCGGTTAATTGTAGTGCCGGATAAGTTACCCTCCTGCAAGCCAGGGAAATGCTAAAATCCATGAAAAATATAAGAAAACTGTCTGCCGACCGGTTGCGGCTCTAAAACGCCGGATAGCTGAGTAATATGCAAATACCCACCGTCGTCATTGTCATGTTTCCTGCCAACACCGATCAGAGTACGGCAGACTTGCGCGCGCTGCTGGAATCAGCAGGGCCTGACTACATCAACATTCCGGGCTTGCTGCGCAAATACTTCCTTGGCGGCGACGGCGTGGCCGGTGGTGTCTACGAATGGGTCGACCGCGCCAGCGCGGAAGCATTTTATGACACAAACTGGTATGCAGCCATGCGCGAGCATGCGGGCGCCGAGCCTGAAGTCAGGTTTTATGACTCGCCGGCCATAGCCGATGGCGTAAACCACGAATTGACTATCTTCCTGCCCGGCGCTACAAACGCGTCACAGGCAAACTAATACTTGAGGACAACAACATGGCCAACGAGGGTTATCACGAGGCGCTCGACCAACTTTCTGATGCAACCAAAGACATGCATCGCGCCATCGTATCGCTGATGGAAGAACTGGAAGCGGTAGACTGGTATAACCAGCGGGTTGATGCCTGCACCGACAAGGAATTAAAGGCGATTCTCGAACACAACCGCGACGAAGAAAAAGAACACGCCGCGATGGTACTGGAATGGATTCGCCGCCAGGACCCGACTTTCGATAGTGAACTAAAAGACTATCTGTTCACCGACAAACCCATAGCGCATAAATAAGCTCGGCCTAGCGCGCAAATATTTCGATCAGCTTATCGATCACCTGCTGCCGCGCAGTGGTTTTGCGCCACACCAGACCAATGGTCCGGTGCGGTGCCGGGCTGGCAAACGGTACGTACTGAATACCCGCTTCCTGCGGCGGAATGGCAATCTTCGGCATAAAGGTAATACCGGTGCCGGCCTTCACCATCTGCCGCAGAGTTTCCAGGCTGGTGGCGCGGAAATCCTGCGCTTCGGCAATGCCATTTAGCTGACAAACGTCGAGCGCCTGATCGCGCAGGCAATGGCCTTCTTCGAGCAACATCAGGCGGCGGTTTTTCAGATCTTTCTGATCAATGCTCCCTTCGCCGGCAAGTTCATGCCCCGGCGGCACGGCCAGTAAAAACTCATCGTCGAACAACGGCCGGCTGACCAGAAAATCGTCGTGCACGGGTAATGCCAGCAATGCGGCATCAATATCACCGTGAATCAGTTTATCGAGCAGCACCGCGGTTTTTTCCTCGACCAGAATCAGGCGCAGGTCCGGCAGCGCCTGCCGCACCCTGGTGACCAGCTCGGGGAAAATATAGGTGGCCAGCGTGGGAAACGCGCCCAGCCGGAACCGGCCCGACAACGGATCCTGGCAACTCACGGCGACATCCTGAATGGTTTCGACTTCACGCAGGATGCGCCGCGCCGAACGCGCTATCTGCTCGCCGCTTTCGGTCAGCATGACGCGGCGATTATTGCGCTCCAGCAGTTTGACGCCGAGCTCCTCTTCGAGCTTTTTAATCTGGCCACTCAGGGTGGGCTGACTGACACAGCACTGATCGGCCGCCTGGCCGAAATGCTGCAATTCAGCAACGGCGAGAAAATAGCGCAAATCCCTGATATTCATAGCTCTGCCTTACGATAGGCATTGCCTATCGAAACCATAGAAATAAACGATTTTTCATAGCTTACACCATTGGATATGGTTGATTCGATAGTCATTCAACATCATGAGGGTAAAACCATGAAGAGAGGAAGATCACTTCTGACCGCTGTCGCGGCAGCAGCGATGACACTGTCCGCTGCGCCACTTACGGCGGAAGAAACCCGCGATAACCAATTCTGGTGGCCGGAACAGCTTGACCTGTCACCGCTGCGCGATCAGGACACTCGCTCCAATCCGCTGGGCGAAAATTTTGACTACGTGCAGGCGTTTAACAAGCTTGATCTGGATGCGGTTAAGAAAGATATCGATTTTGTCCTGACTGATTCACAGGACTGGTGGCCGGCTGACTGGGGCAACTACGGTCCGCTGTTTATTCGCATGGCCTGGCACAGCGCCGGCACCTACCGCACCCTTGACGGCCGCGGCGGCGGCGATGGCGGCCAGCAGCGTTTCGACCCGCTCAACAGCTGGCCCGACAATGGCAATCTCGACAAAGCACGCCGGCTGCTGTGGCCGGTAAAACAGAAGTACGGGGCCAGCCTGTCATGGGGTGACCTGATGATTCTGGCAGGCAACGTGTCCCTGGAAAACATGGGTTTTGAAACCTACGGTTTTGCCGGCG
>CAYGKB010000015.1:4676-20624 GCA_964350425.1 uncultured Chromatiaceae bacterium
CATCGCTTCTGCCCGTGACATCCGCGAGACGTTCGGCCGCATGGCGATGAATGACGAGGAAACCGTGGCCCTGATTGCCGGCGGCCACACCTTCGGCAAAATGCATGGTGCCCGCAATCCGGCAGACTGTGTAGCTGCTGAGCCGGCGGCTGCAAGCGTAGAAGAACAGGGTCTGGGCTGGATTAACCGCTGTGGCAAGGGCCACTCGGAAGACACCACCACCAGTGGACTGGAAGGTGCATGGACGCAACTGCCGACGCAATGGACCATCCTGTACCTGCAGAACCTGCTGACGCTGGACTGGAAACAGACGCGCAGCCCCGCGGGTGCCATTATCTGGATTCCCACCGATGAAGCGATGCACACGGCCGTGCCGGATGCGCATGTCGAAGGCAAATACAACCCGCCCGTCATGACCACTGCCGACCTGGCAGTGAAATTCGACCCGGCTTATCGCAAAATCGCCGAGCGTTTTCTCGCCAACCCCGAAGAGTATCAGCAAGCTTTTGCCAAAGCATGGTACAAGCTGACTCATCGTGACATGGGTCCGCGCGCCCGTTACCTCGGTAGCGACGTTCCCGGCGACGAAATGATCTGGCAGGACCCGGTCCCGGCTGGCAAGACCGTCAGCAAGCGCGATGCCAACAAGATCAAACAGGCAATTCTGGACTCCGGTCTGAGCGTGTCTGATCTGGTGCGTACCGCATGGGCATCGGCCGGCAGTTTCCGCGCCAGTGACATGCGCGGTGGCGCCAACGGTGCGCGCGTCGCACTGGCACCGATGAAAAGCTGGGCTGTGAATGATCCGCAGAATCTCTCCCGGGTGCTGGCAAAACTCAACGAAATCCGCGGTGATTACGACATTTCGCTGGCCGACACCATCGTACTGGGCGGTGCTGCAGCCATTGAGAAGGCTGCGGCAGATGCCGGCGTGAAGGTTGAAGTGCCGTTTGTGTCAGGACGCGGTGACGCCACCCAGGCGCAAACGGATCAGAACTCGTTTGCGCTGCTGGAACTGCATGCCGACGCATTCCGTAACTATTACGACGCTGCCAATGCCTACCGCTCGCCGGCGGAAATGCTGGTGGATCGCGCTGATCAGCTTGCGCTGACGGTTCCGGAAATGACCGCCCTGATCGGTGGCCTGCGGGCACTGAATGCGAATGCGGGCGGTTCGGCAAACGGTGTCTTCACCGATCGCCCCGGCGTGCTGAGCAATGACTTTTTTGTCAACCTGCTCGACATGTCCACCATCTGGCGCAAGGCCGGAAGTGAAGGCGTTTATGAAGGTGTAGACCGGGCCTCGGGCAAGGTCAAGTTCACTGCCACACCGGTGGATCTGATCTTCGGTTCCAACTCGGAACTGCGCACGGTTGCTGAGGTGTATGCCTACAGTGATGGCCAGGAACGTCTGGTGAATGACTTCGTCGCGGCATGGGTCAAGGTGATGCAACTGGATCGCTTCGATCTGCGTCACGACCTATAACCACTGGCAGTCGTGACGGCCAATAGCTGTCACGACTGCTGTCAGTGGTAAAAAAAAGCCCGCTTTTTCGCGGGCTTTTTTTTACCGGAAATTTAGCCCTTGGCGCGCAGCACGCCGACCGCCACCGCAAGCCAGGACAGAATCAACATCTGACCGCCGGTGGGCACCGTGTTGGTCCACGACTGAAAATCGGTGAGTGCCTGGACATACAGCAAGCCGGCAAAAATGCACAAACCCAGAATCATCAGGATACCGCCGATGCGGAATGGCCAGCTTGGGCCCAGCACTTTAATAAGTACGCCGAGTATGATGAGTCCGCCGCCGAAGTAGTACTGCATGTCAACCGCCCAGAACCAGTTCTGGAATTCATCGGGCGGCAAAATGTCAGGCGATACATGAAAACCGAAAGCAGCCAGCATGTTGGCAACTGACAACAGCACACAACCCACTACCATAAAAATTTTCGATTCGACCGGCATAAGCTTCTCCCCGGGACGCAAGGTCTCCGCATTGCTTGTGTGAATACTGCTATTTAAACGCGGCTAACAGCACGGCGAAAGTATCGGGTCGATAGCCGCAGGCGTTAACCGTTTGTTAACAAAGTGTTAACCGATGGTTAACCCAACGGCACTGTCCCGTTGCGCATACTAATCCCATTCTGGATTGAGGCTTTTCCCCGGACTGTTAATACCGGAGGCTGCCAGCACGCAGCCAGCGGGCGATCCATGCGACAAGTCGTCAGTTCGGGCAGCCGGAGCGGCGGAAAATGCCGGCAGGACCCGCAAAAATGGCGGAAATCCCGCCTAAAAAAACATCGAAAGTATTTATAAACAAGGGCTTAGAAGCCTTCCCTTGACTCTAGACTGAGGTCTAGGGTCTAGAATCTCATCATGGCCATCAAATCCAAACTCACTATAGGACGTATCGCACGGCTTGCCGCCGTCGGCGTTGACACCATCCGCTTTTACGAGCGCCGCGGGCTGCTGCCCAAACCCCTGCGCACGCCGGCAGGATATCGCTTGTACACCACCGAAACAGTGGACCGGCTGAATTTTATCCGCAAGGCCAAGTCACTGGGTTTCAGCCTCGAAGAAATATCGACCTTGCTGAATCTGCAGGACAATGGCGGCCCTAAAGCTGAAGTCAAAGCTATCACGCAACGCAAGCTCGACGGCATCAACAGCAAAATTGATGACCTGCAAAAAATGCGCGACGTACTCGACGAGCTCAGCAATCAGTGCTCCGGCGAAGGCGACATCTGCGGCTGTCCTATTATTGAAGTGTTATCAGAACCTGAACGTAAGCACGCATAAAAAATATGAGCACAACCGCTTCGGAAATCAGTACCAGCCAGATGCTGGCAAACGTGACTGGAATGACCTGCAGCGCCTGCGCGGCGCGGCTGGAAAAAGCCCTGCTGCGCGCGCCGGGCGTGGCCTCGGCCAACGTTAATTTTGCCACCGAGCAGGCGGATATTCGCTTCGACCCCGCCAACACCGACCCCGGTCAACTGGCCTCGACCATCAGCAATGCCGGTTTCGGCGTTGCTGTCAGCGAATTCAGTTTTGATGTTGGCGGCATGACCTGCAGCGCCTGCGCGGCGCGTATAGAAAAAGCGCTCAAGCGCGTTCCCGGCATTTTGGAAGCGAACGTCAACTTTGCGCTGGAACGGGCTGACGTGAAAGCCGTCGCGGGACAGGTTGATCAGTACCTGCTGGAAGAAAAGGTACAGAATGCCGGCTTTACTGCGCACTTCCCCGACGATGTATCGGCGGACGAAGAAGAAGCGCACCGCGAGAAAGAAGCTGCGGCGCTGCGCCGCGAACTCTATATCCTGTTGCTGTCAGCCGCGCTGACACTGCCGCTGGTGGCGCAGATGGTCGGCATGTTCACCGGCAATATGGCCATTCACCTGGATCCGTGGGTCGAGTTGCAGCTCGCCACGCCGGTGCAGTTTTTCATCGGCTTCCGCTTCTACAAAGCGGCATGGAAAGCGTTGCGCGCCGGCTCTGGCAACATGGACGTGCTGGTTGCCATGGGCACAACCACCGCCTATGTCTACAGCTGTTACCTGCTTTGGTCGCTCGGCGTGGATCAGGCGCGCGGGCAGCTCTATTTTGAAGCTTCGGCCGTCATCATCACACTGGTGCTGCTGGGCAAATACATGGAGGCGCGTGCCAAACGCGGCACCACTGCAGCCATCCGGCAGTTGATGGACCTGCGGCCAAAAACCGCGCGTGTGGTTCGCGATGGCAAAGAAGTTGAACTGCCGGTTGCCCAGGTGCGCAAAGGCGATATCGTGGTCGTGCGACCGGGCGAAAGCATTCCGGTGGACGGTACCGTCAGCGAAGGCAACACCGAAGTGGATGAATCGCTCATCACCGGTGAAAGCATTCCGGTGGAAAAAGCCTCGGGCGATAAAGTGACCGGCGGCGCGATCAATGGCACCGGCTTGGTGCGCATTGCCGCGACTGCAGTAGGTGCCGATTCAACACTGTCAAAAATCATTCGCCTGGTCGAAAACGCGCAAGCCGGCAAAGCGCCTATTCAACGCCTGGTAGACCGCATCAGCGAAATTTTTGTGCCGGTGGTCGTCACCATCGCCGTGATTACTTTCCTGAGCTGGTATTTCATTGGCGGCGAACTCGAAGCCGCCATTGTGGCCGGAGTTTCCGTGCTGGTCATTGCCTGCCCCTGCGCACTCGGCCTGGCCACCCCGACCGCCATCATGACCGGCACCGGCGCTGCGGCACGGGCCGGGATACTTATTAAAGACGTACAGGCGCTTGAGCAGGCCCACAGCATCAACGCGGTGATATTCGACAAAACAGGCACCCTGACGACCGGTCAGCCGTCCGTGGTGGATGTGCATGCGGTTAACGGCAGCGAAGCCGATATGCTGGCTGCCGTGGCAGCGCTGCAACAGGGCAGTGAGCACCCGCTGGCCAAGGCCGTGCTAAACCGGGCAGAAGCTGCACAGTTATCGCTGGCGCCGGTGGACGATTTTAAAAGCCACACCGGGTTTGGTGTCTCAGGCCGGGTGAACGGCAGCAAGGTCATTTCCGGCAATACGGAATTCATGCATAACAATGGCATCAGCACTGATGTTGAAAGCGAACGTGCCGCCGGCTGGGAGAGCGCCGGCAAAACAGTTATCTGGATCGCGCGCGACAATGAACTGCTGGGCATCATGGCCATAGCTGATCCGTTGCGGGCTGAATCGGTGCCGGCCGTTGCAGAGCTGAAAAAAATGGGTATCCGTACGATGCTGCTGTCCGGCGATGCCGTGCTGGCTGTGGAAGAGATTGGCCGCCAGGTCGGTGTGGATTCCGCCCGCGGCGCCGTCAAGCCAGATGACAAATCCACCACTGTGGAAGAGTTGCGCAAGGAAGGCCTGCGGGTGGGCATGATCGGCGACGGCATTAACGATGCGCCGGCACTGGCGGCAGCCGACGTGGGCATTGCCATGGGCTCCGGCACTGATGTGGCCATGGAGACCGCCGGCGTAACGCTGATGCGCTCCAATCCGGCGCTGGTGCCAGCCGCGATATCAGTTAGCCGTGCAACCTGGCGCAAGATAAAGCAGAACCTGTTCTGGGCTTTTATTTACAATGTGATTGGCATACCGTTCGCGGCACTTGGCTTTTTGACGCCAACCATCGCCGGTGCGGCCATGGCTTTCAGCAGCGTCAGCGTGGTCACCAATTCACTGTTGCTGCGACGCTGGCAACCGAAAAAACTGGTCAGGCAGAAATCCTGAACAGCATATTTATTTTTTAGGAGAACAACATGGCTAGTATCAGTCTTAACGTGGAAGGCATCACCTGCGGTGGTTGCGAAAAAAGCATTCGTAATGCGCTGCTGGAACGCGCTGGCGTCAATGAAGTCAGTGCGAGCCATGAAACCGGTGTAGTCGCGATTGACTTTGATGACACGCAAATTCAGCAGGATCAGCTTAAGCAGGCGATAGAAGACGCCGGTTTCGACGTCGCTGCCTGACAGCGGGCCGGTCGTTGGCCAAACCCTTAAAAGTACTAATTTACCTGGTGCTCATGAGCATCATGGCGCTGCCGCTGTTTGGCGTGCGGGTGCCGAAGTTGCTGCCCTCCATGTGGCTGCTGATTATTCATGAGTTTTCGGGGTTTGCCTTCGTCGGTCACACCATCTTCAGCAACATCTGGCAGATGCGGGTGCGTCAGACGCAGTCGGAGGAAGCCGGCATATGGGCACGGGGCTTTATACGTAAGTTGGCCATGAGCATCACGCTGCCCACCACCATTATTACGCCGCTGGCGGGAGTCATGCTGATCGAGGACTGGGGCGGCCTGCTGAATGCCTGGTGGGCCTTCGATGCCTACCTGATGTTCTGGCTGATGGCCGGGATCAGCCTCTGGCCTGACTTAATTCGCCTGGCAATTGATGAGCATGCCAACCATGCGACTCATGGTATGCGCGGCGGCGGCATACGCGGCATGCTGGTGCTGCCGCTGGTGATTTACATTATTGTCTGCATGATCACCAAGCAGGCCTGGATAGCGCCACTGTTTTTTACTTAATCGGCCAGAACCTGCCGTTACTGTCGACCAGTTCAACAATCCGTTTACTGTCTGCACACATAATTTGCGGATGAAAAACCGTCGTAACTATTACCGGATATTGCATGTTCAGCGTGATGCTCCGGTAGAAATAATAAAAACAAGTTACCGAACGCTGATGCAGCGCATGAAAATGCACCCCGACCTCGGTGGCGACCACTGGCAGGCTTCACTTATTAATGAAGCTTTTGCCACCCTGTCTGATCCCGACAAGCGCGCCGTCTACGACAGTGAATTGCCGGGTTCGGTTGCAGCACAGCGCAACGGCGCAACTACTGATTCACCGCCCGCAAAGCAGCAGGCGCAAACCGACTGGTCACTGTCCACCGGGCGTTTTTGTGCATTTTGCGGCACACCGCACCGTAGCAATGACAGATCCGACCAGAACTGCGCGCGGTGCGACAGCCCGCTGACCATGCCGACAGCAACCGAAGACGTCTTTTCACTGCAGCGGCAGATAGAGCGCATGCCCAGCTCGTTTCCGGTCATGATTCACCCGGACTGGCAGGGCAGCAGCGACAACGGCATTGCCATAGATCTGTCGCCGGGCGGGATGTGCTTTTCCAGCACGGTGGCGCTGCCAATCGGCAAAATCATCAGAATTGACAGTGAGCCATGCACCGCCATTGCGCAGGTGCGTCACTGCTCGGCCAGTGCCGGTCGCGGCCGCTGCGAAACCGGCGTGCAATTCGTGACCCTGCGCTTTAACAACACGCAGGGAAATTTCGTCTCCGTTTCCGCCTGACCCCCTGTGACAACCCTGTCCGGGCCCGCCTGCGCGCGGCTCAGGCAGGTAATTTCCACCCTGCAATCACTGCACAGTGTTGGGTTACAATACCGGCCGCCCGGGCACCACGGACCCGGTGACTTACAGCCCATGTGAACAGCTTTCTGTTCCCGCACCTGGCGCGGGGGGCGGCTTTGCTGCCAGAAAATTCGGGAAAACGGTATGACTCAAGAACAGCAAACTCAGGCAAAAATCATTTACACCTACACGGACGAGGCGCCGGCGCTGGCCACGCATTCGCTGTTGCCCGTCATTGAGGCTTTTACAGACGCTGCCGGTGTGGCGGTGGAAACGCGCGACATATCGCTGGCAGGCCGCATCATCGCCACCTTTCCTGACAAGCTCAGCGATGAACAAAAACAAAGTGATGCGTTGAGCGAACTGGGTGAACTGGCCAAAACTCCCGCTGCCAATATCATCAAGCTACCGAACATCAGCGCGTCCATTCCGCAGTTGAAGGATGCCATTGCCGAATTGCAGGGTCAGGGCTACGACATTCCCGATTATCCGGAAGAGCCGGCCAATGATGAGGAACGGGGCATTAAGGCGCGCTATGCCAAAGTACTGGGCAGCGCGGTGAACCCGGTGCTGCGTGAGGGCAATTCAGACCGCCGGGTTGCGGATGCCGTGAAACAATATGCCAAAAAGCATCCGCATCGCCTCGGCGCCTGGAATAAAGATTCCCGGTCACATGTGTCCCACATGAGCGACGGCGACTTTTATGGCAGCGAACAGTCAGCGGTAATTGATAGCGCCGGCGATGTGCGCATTGAGTACGTAACCACCGACGGCGATGTCAGTGTGCTTAAATCTGCCGTTCCGGTGCTTGCCGGCGAGGTCATAGACTGCACTCGCATGAGCAGAGATGCGCTGCGGGCGTTTTTCGCTGCGGAGATTGAGGATGCGCGCAAGCAGGATGTGCTGCTGTCACTGCACCTCAAGGCCACCATGATGAAGATTTCCGATCCCATCATGTTCGGGCATGCAGTGGAAATCTACTTCGCCGACTTGTTCGATAAGTATGCTGACACTTTCGCGCAGCTCGGAGTGGATCCGCGCAATGGTTTTGGTGATGTGGTCGCAAAAATTGCCGACCTGCCCGCCGATCAGCGCAGCGCGATCGAAGCGGATATTGAGGCTATTTATGCCCGGGGGCCGGCCATGGCCATGGTGGATTCCGACAACGGCATCACTAACCTGCACGTACCCAACGACATCATCATTGATGCTTCCATGCCGGCGGCATTGCGCACTTCCGGCCAGATGTGGGGCCCGGACGGCAAGCTCGCCGACACCAAGTTCATGATCCCCGATCGTTGCTACGCCGGCATTTACGCAGCGGTGGTGGAATTCTGCAAAGCCAATGGCGCGTTCGATGTGACCACCATGGGCAACGTCGCCAACGTCGGTCTGATGGCGCAGAAGGCCGAGGAATATGGCTCACATGACAAGACCTTTGAAGCAACCGGCGCCGGCAGCATACGCGTGGTTGACGGTTCCGGCGCAACGCTGATGGAACAAAGCGTGGCCGCGGGCGACATCTGGCGCATGTGCCAGACGAAGGATCTGCCGATTCGCGACTGGGTCAGGCTGGCGGTTAACCGCGCCCGTGCCACCGGCAATCCGGCCGTGTTCTGGCTTGATGAGGATCGCGCTCACGACGCCAATCTGATCGCCAAGGTAAATGAATACCTGCCTGAGCACGACACCGCCGGTCTGGATATCCGGATTTTGAAGCCGGTGGACGCCATGAACTTCACCCTGCAGCGGGTCAGGGCCGGCGATGACACCATATCTGTCACCGGCAATGTACTGCGCGACTACCTCACTGACCTGTTTCCGATTCTGGAACTGGGCACCAGCGCCAAGATGCTATCCATCGTGCCTTTGCTGGCTGGCGGCGGTCTCTACGAAACCGGAGCCGGCGGCTCGGCGCCCAAGCACGTGCAGCAGTTCAATAAGGAAGGTCACCTGCGCTGGGACTCGCTGGGCGAGTTTCTGGCACTGGCTGTGTCGCTGGAAGACCTGGCCGAAAAAACCGGCAATCCCCGGGCCCGAGTGCTGGCGGCGGCACTGCACAAAGCCAACGGCGATTTCCTCGACAATGACAAGTCACCGTCACGCAAAGTTGGTGAGCTCGACAACCGCGGCAGCCATTTCTACCTGACGCTCTACTGGGCTCAGGCCATGGCGGCGCAAACGGATGACGAGGAACTGCAGGCCGTATTCAGCCCGCTGGCCGAAACGCTCGCTGCCAATGAGCAGAAGATCGTCGCTGAGCTAAACTCGGCCCAGGGCGAGCCCGAGGACATCGGCGGTTATTACCACCCGGATTACGCCACCACCAGCAAGGCTATGCGACCGAGCGCGACCTTTAATTCTGCGCTAGCGCAATTTCAATCTGCTCGTTAATCCAGTCTTTGAAGCGCGGGTGTTCCATCAGCCCGCGGCCTTCAAAGTCGGCCTTGGGACCAACATCCTCCTTGAGGCGCCGGACCACTGAACTGGCTGTCAGCATAGTGGTCACGGCTATGATACGACGGCCTTTGGCGGCTTCGCTGTCCACATCGGCGCGGATCGCCTTGACGTTGGCCTTGCGCACATCCGGCGGCGCATCGTCCTGCACGTTGTAGTACTTCACTTCAGCAAAACCGAGGCGCTCTTTGATGGTAGCGGCGTGTTTCGCCAGTATCGCCAGTTCCTTATCGTTGTCTTCCTTGGACTGCGGACCATGGCCGAGGATGAACAGTGTTTCGTTGGCCGGGTCTTCGCTCAGGCCTTTCGCATAGTCACCCATGATTTCCGCCACAATCGGATGGGCCGTCGGTGTGGGCGTCCAGATAAGCTTGGCTTTGCTCGACACAATCTCGGTATCAAGATAAGCAGGCTCATCCGCGTTGCCGAAAATATATTGCCACTGCCGCGTCAGCGTGCTGTTGTCAGCCGTGGTAACGGGCATCACGATGATCGTTTCTGCCCCTGCTTCCTCTAAACGCTGCACTGCCGATGCAATGGTGTCGGATGACATCATTGCCATACCCAGGGCATAGCTGGACGGATACTCGGTGGCCACATCCTGAAAAGCTGCCCGGAACTGCGTATTCCCGGGCTCCTTGAAACCGTGCGCCAGAGTCAGAATACCTACCTTGCCTTTACGCGTGCCCTTGGTGATCCAGCCGCGGTTGTTATCCGTCATCCAGCCATCCACATTGGCCATTAAACTCATAAAGCCGAGGATCTGGTCGTCCGAATACATGTCGTATAGCGGTATGCGCTGGCGCAGCGCCTTCATCTGTTCCGGAGTGACGTGGTGCTTGTGACCACCGGCATTATGGCTGGTCTGCTGGTCGTGACCGCCGGCCAGCGCCGGTGCTGCAAACAGCACCAGGAAAGAACTCAACAGGAACGAGACGAAGGTTTTCATAACAGGGCTCCGAAAAACTGAAACAGAGTTGTATACAATTTTCCGGGCCCTGTCTACATTGACGCCGCTGCCCGACGGCTCGCAATCGTGGCAGCTTATTCTGCAGGCAACTCCAGACCGGCAGGCAACAGCGAGAACACTTTACTGTGCAGTTCCTGTTCACGCTGCTGCGCAGCTTCGCTGACCAGCGTCATGTGCTCCCAGTCCTGCTGGCTAAAATGCTTGCCGGCCAGATCAGCGGTGCCAGGATGATGCCCCATGTTGGCAACTATATAGGCAGCATACGCGCCGGCCACCTTTTCGAAGTGCTCCAGCGCGCCGGCTTCCCCGGCGGCCAGCGCATCGCGCGCGGCCAGCAATTTTTTGTGATGCTCGGTCAGTCCGGTCAGGCGCGCGTCCAGTTCTTCAAGCGCAGCCTTGTTGTCGGCATTGTCCATGTCAATGTAGCCGCGCAGCATTTTGCCCATGCGAACGTCCTGTTCGTGGAGACGCTCCATGGATGCGTCAAAATACTCAGTCACTGCGAGGTAAAACGGCGCCCATGACTCATCGCCGTTTGCCGTCTTGTCTGTTGCGGCAGTCAACGCCTGGCGTACCTGTCGCAAGCGACGACGCTCTCCTGCAACCCGTTCCATTAAGCTTGTCATTATGTTCTCCCCGGTCGGTTGAAGGCACCCGGCTGGTCCCTCTAAGCTGGCAGCAGTGTAGCCAATACACGCTGCAATCTCACTCCGCACAGCGGATTGACGAACAGAAAAGCTGCGGCTCCGAGGCCGCTAAAACCATAATCCCTGTAGCAAACACCAAGGCTTTGGCAGGAGAAAAAGCATGCACAAACTGACAGGTTACGTAGCGGTAGCAATTTCGACGCTGCTGCTGGCAAACGCAGCAATGGCCGGCGCGCACAAATCCGGCGCGGGCAAAAGCAAGAAGCAGATCGGCCAGTACAGCGGTTTTGAAGGCAATGAAGCCGAACTCGGCAGCGCCGTGATCGCAGCCATCGCCGGTGTGGCCAATGACAAAGGCGAAAAGCATGACTTCAGCGGCCGTGAGAAGGAAGTCGGCCTCGCAGTCTCCAAGATGATAAAAACCCTGAACTCGAATTCAGCCTATCAGCATGAAATGAATGATGCGCTGGTAAAAATGACCCTGGAATTCATCCAGCATGCCAAAGACATGGGCGATATCGAGGGCATCGCGCGCAAGGATGCGATGACTCAGTTCCCGATGCTGGACCGCGTTGGCAAAATGATTAAAGCCAACGGCCGCAAAGAACTGGCACTGGTCGCTATCACTGACCAGACTACCTGCTTCTTTCAGCTCGCCGGAGAAGTCGAACGCGGTCCGGGCTATGTAAGGTACCGGGCGCCCTATGGCCATGTCCTGACACAGACCCGACGCATGGGCATGCATGACCTGACCGAACAGGAAATCCACGAAAAATGGACCAAGGTTCACATAGAGGTCTGGTCAGAAATCGTCGGCGTAAAAATGCAAATTTCGGACTGGCAGGACGACGGCATGGTAACGCTGTCAATTCCTGAACTGACCGAAGCCATGGCCGCTAATGCCGGTTAGTTGGCCGCCAGGCTTATGAAGTAATCATCGCCGTTGGCCGGCTGCCGGTCCGGCAGATTTTCGGTCACAGAACGAATTTGCGGCTGCGAGGTTTTGGCGGCTTGTTCCAGCTGCTGCTGAAACCTGCGATCCATGACTTCTGTCTGGTGCGCATAGGCCTGATCCAGCTCACGCTGTTGTTGTTCCGGTCCGGCAACGGCCTGCTGTATCAACAGCATTGCAATTGCCAGCAATGTAGCTCTGCTCATTTGCCTGCCCTCATAGTCCTGCAGATGGTTTTCTGCCTTAACTGCGCGCGCAGTATCGTGAGGGCATGTAACAGCCCGATAAAGGCCGTGTGACAGTCACATGAAGAATGAATAGTTCGTTTTTCCTGCCGGGCATGGGAAAATTGATATATGCCACCGCACACTCAACTGGAAGCCCGCCCGCTGGGAAAGTCCCTCCGGCCGCTGCGTGCCGTGGCGCCTTTTATCAGGCCCTACAAAGGCACGCTGACCATAGCCCTGATCGTGCTGCTGGCCGCCTCCGCGGTGACGGGCAGCCTGCCCATAGCGGCGCGCTTTCTGATAGACAATGGCATCGCTACCGGTGATACCGCGCGGATTGACTACTACTTCAAACTGGTAGTCGGTGTGATTGTCGGCATCAGCCTGTTGTCGGCGCTGCGGCTGTACCTGATCACCTGGCTTGGCGAACGCGTGGTCGCCGACCTGCGTAAAAAAGTCTACGAACATGTGATCCGGCAGGATCCGACCTTTTTTGAGGTCACCAAAACCGGTGAGGTGCTGTCGCGTCTGACCACCGACACCACGCTGGTGCAATCCATATCGGGCGTCGGCATATCCATTGCGCTGCGCTCCACCATCATGCTGATCATCTCTATTGCCGGCGTGCTGTGGACCAGCCCCAAACTGACCATGATCATCCTGCTGCTGGTTCCCGCCGTGATCGGCCCGATCATCTGGATCGCCCGCAAGGTCCGTAAATTGTCGCGCACCGCGCAGGACAAAGTTGCCGATTCCAGCGGCATGGCCAATGAAACCCTGAACGCGATCGAAACAGTGCAGGCCTTTACACTCGAACCATTGCAGAGCAGGCGCTTCGGCGAGGTTGTCGAAGGCGCGTTCAGCGCCGCGCTGAGCCGCATTCGGGTGCGCTTTGTAATGTCTTTCGGCAGCATGTTCCTGCTGTTCGGTTCGATCACGCTGGTGCTATGGCTGGGCACGCGCGAGGTGCTTGGCGGCACCATGACGCCAGGCGACCTGACCCAGTTCGTAATCTTTACGGTGCTGCTGGGCAGTTCCGGCGCCATGCTCAGCGAAATGTGGGGTGAGGTGCAGCGCGCCGCAGGCGCCATGGAACGCCTCATTGAATTGCTCGAAGCACGGCCCGCCATCAGCGCACCGGCAGAACCCGTTGCTCTGCATACCCCGGGCACCGGCCGCATCGACTTTGACGACGTTACCTTCTGTTATCCGTCACGACCGGGCAGCCCGGCCATTCAGGATTTCACGCTGGGTATTGAACCCGGTGAAACAGTGGCTTTTGTCGGTCCCTCCGGCGCCGGCAAGAGCACGACCTTCCAGTTGCTGCTGCGTTTCTATGATCCGGACACCGGCGCTATCCGTATTGACGGTGTGGATATTGCTCAGGCGGACCCCGCCGCGGTGCGCGGCATGATCGGCGTGGTACCGCAGGAGACCATGATATTCGGCACCAGCGCCATGGAGAACATTCGCTACGGCCGGCCGGACGCGAGCGACGCAGAAGTGCGTGAGGCTGCGCGCGCCGCCGCGGCCGATGAGTTCATAACCCGGCTGCCGGAAGGCTATGACACTTTTCTGGGTGAGAAAGGTACACGGCTGTCGGGCGGGCAACGACAGCGTATCGCCATTGCCCGCGCAATCCTGAAAAACCCGCCCATACTGCTGCTGGACGAGGCAACCAGTTCGCTGGATGCCGAGAGTGAGCGACTGGTACAGGAGGCGCTGGAAAAACTGATGCAGAACCGCACCACCATTATTATTGCGCATCGCCTGGCGACGGTACTCAAGGCGCGGCGCATTGTGGTGCTGGACGAAGGCAGAATCCGGGCCGTCGGCAGTCACGCCGACCTGGTGCGCAGTGACCCTCTGTACGGCCGGCTGGCAGAACTGCAGTTCAAAGCCGCCGAAGCCGATGCCCGCGCCGTCGGCGAAGCCGTGGCCTGACCCGCTGAATACTTTTCTTCTTATAATTCAGTAGGTTGTGCCTGTTACATTTGGGTACAAACGGTTACCAGCCCGAAAAGAACCCCGCCCGGCGCAGCGCTAATATTTCACCATCGCAACACAATCTATCGAGGTGAAAGCAATGAACTCAATCAAATCGAATCGTTACACCGACAAACGTGACGAGATCCTGATTGCCCTGGCAGTTGCCTTTATCCCGCTGGCTTCACTGGTCGGGATGGTGCACTGAATCCATACCGGCAAGATGATCGAATTACTTACTAAGCACAACTAGTCCCCGGGAACTCCCCCTTGGTTCCCATCCTCCGGCGGCGCTTTCCCCCAGGTGCCGCCGGTTCTTTTTGCCAGTGCGTTTCGCAGCTACTTTTTAGCACCGGGAAATATCACGGCAGCTCGGCAGGCTCATCATCAAGCAGGGCATCGAATTCCAGTTCATCAAGGAAGGGTGGTTCATTCTGATTGCTGATATCCAGCAACACTTCCCAGCCCTGCGCCCCGCGGCGCCAGAAATTCGCGTATTTGCCTTCGGCAGCATACAGCTCGCCATCCTCGCCCATGGTCTCGACGTAGTAGTAGCCCCACGTATAACCAAGATCGCCCGAGGCGGATACCAGCGCATCCACCGGATCCCAGCTCAGAGAGAACTCGGCATCTCCCAGCGACGTTGCCACGTTTTCCACAATCGCCTGCTTGCCGGTGAGCGGCATACCACCATCCGGAAGCTGCACGGCGTCGGCGGCAATAAAGCGCGCATAAGCCTGCGCGACGCCTGCCTCAAACGCCAGCGCCGAAAAATCCCGATCCGCCTGCAATAACTGCTCGCGCAACTCCGCTGTGCCGGCGGTGGTGGCTTCGCTGGGTGCCTGGCCGCAGGCGCCGGCAAATAAAACCAGCAACAGGCCTGCCAATAAGCCAGGAGGACAATATCGCTTCATGGTGTATTCCGGCTGCTCACTCGTAGCCCAATAATAACCCAGCGAAAGTGAGAGCCAGCGCAAAGAAAGGCCAACGCTCCTGAATTAGCTTAGGAAGCCGTTATATCCTGATTTCGCGCGGATTCTGGTTCATGTCGGTACTCGGTTTTTTTGCTTATACGCTGTTGCTGTGCGCCGGCTGCCTGGGCGCCTGGAAAGGCGCGCTGTACTGGGATCGGCGCACCCGCGACGCCCGCGATGAAGATCCGCGTGATCAGGAAATCCGCGAACTGAATGCCGCTTTGAGTATTGCCCGCAAGGACCTCGCCAACACCAGCGAAGTCAAGGATGCGCAGAGCTCGGAAGCTGCTGAACTGGCCAGCAAGCTCGAGCATACCAGCAGCTCACTGGCCGACATCAAACAGAAGTTCACCGCCACCAAGGAAAACCTTAACCGGGAAATCGAGGCGCGCCAGGAACTCAACGAGGAAATCACCCTGCTGCGCCGTGATCTGGAGCAATCACGGGCGCGTGTTACTGAGCTGGAAGTTCAGTCCCGGGTGCAGGAATCAGGCAGCGATATGATCGCCGGCATGGACATGCTGGCGGCAGACGATGCGGAAGTCGAAGCCCTGCAGGAGCAGCTGCAACGGCTGCAGCAGGACGTTGAACGCTGGAAACAGCATTGCGCAGTACTGACCAAAGCCAACAAGGAGCTGCGCCACTAGTCAGCCAGCAGACAGCTCCCGGATAAGCAACCGGACCACCGCGGCAGCCTGCGTCAGCGGATGTCGGCCCAGCGCAGCAGCAAAGGCAACAGCGTCAGGTTGGCCACCAGCGCCATAAACATGGCCAGCCCCGTCAGCAGCCCGAACAGGATGCTGGGAATAAAGTTCGACAGCGCCAGAATGCCGAATCCGGCTATCACAA
>CAYGKB010000016.1:0-19968 GCA_964350425.1 uncultured Chromatiaceae bacterium
GTACCGGCCCGAAGACCATCCAGATGGCAGTCGAGGAGGGCGATCGCATCAGCTTCGCGGTGGGCAGCGCGCCCGAACGTATCGAGTGGGCAATCGAAACTGCCACCGATCATCTGCAGAAAATCGGCCGCGCTCGCGACAGCATCAGCATCGGTGCGTTTGTAAACCTGGTATGTGACGAGGACGAACAGACCGCCATCAACATCGGCCGCATGATCGCCGGCATGGTGGCGCATTTCGCCGGTATGAAGAATGCACCGCTGGATCATCTGCCGCCGCAGCTCAAAGAGCTGGCGCGGCACATGCAGAGCGATTACGACATGGAGCACCATGCGCAGGAAGAAGCCGAACATGCCGGCGAAGTCAGCGACGAGTTTGTTGACTGGTTCTCCATTTGCGGGCCGCCGGAAAAATGCCGCGACCGGCTTACGAAAATCATCGACATGGGTCTGGATCACGTATACCTGCTGGGTGGCTCGCCAGTGGCACACCCGCACGGTGAACGGCAGGCAGCAATGATCAGGCAGACTCGCCTGTTTGCGGAGCAGGTTTTGCCGGCGCTGGAATCGTAAAGGCGTAGATGCTGATAATAATCATCAGCGTACCGCCGAACAGCATTGGTGCATTAGGCTGAACCTGGTACAGCGCCGCTCCCAGCAGCGGCCCTACGATAGCGCCTGACGTATTGGCTGCTGACAGATACCCGGCTGCCGCACCTTGCTCATGCCGCTCCATTTTCTGACTGGCACTGCCGTTGATGCCGGGCGTTGCGCAGGCCAGTGAGCCGCCAAGCAGGCCGAAGGCAATACCGAGCACCCACAAATTGGGTGCCAGCGCCATGGTGAACATACCGGCAGCGAACATTGGCGCTGTGAGTAATACCAATATGTGCGGCGATAGTTTAATGATCTGAAATAAAACACCCTGTACCAGCATAATTACGACGGCCATGCTTGCCAGCATTACTCCGGCAATGCGCATAACATCATCCGCATCAACAATGTTAAAGCGATCCTGAATAAAAAATGCCGTAATAAAATTGAGTGAAATAAAAATGACGAAAAAGCTGGCCCATAAAATCATATATGGACGCAATCGCGTATCTGTAAATTTCAGCCGTGGCTTGTCATCATTTTTATTCGTGACGCGAATCTTGTGCTCTTCCGGTTCTGCTAGCCAGACTATGGCGATCAATGCCGCGCAAAGTGATAGCCCGACCGCCGCATACATCGGAAACAGTACACCCATGAAGGCAAGGCCACCGCCTATTGCCGGACCAAGAATTGAACCCAGCGCATTTGATCCGCCAATAAAGGCCATCCCCTTGGCGCGTTCATTCCAGCCGGTAACATCCGCAATATATGCTGTAGCAGACGGATAAATGGCTGAGGCGGTCAGTCCGTATGTCACCCGGGAGGCGAAGACCATAATCAGCAGGCTGACGCCGGTGCTTGCTGCATTCAGGCCGTGGCGCAAGGTAAGCGCCATGGCCAGTGTGCCAATACCGCTGCCAATCAGCCCTATGACAAACACTGGCTTGCGGCCGATTACGTCACTCTTGCGACCCCAGAACGGGCCGGCAAAAAGCAGAGAAATGTTGGCCAGTGAGAATGCCAGGCCAAATTGGATTTCACTAAGGCCCATTTTGCGCGCCAGAGGCGCGACAACGATGAACAACAGCGACTGGCCAATGGCAAAAATTACCACACCGCTGGCCAGCAGGATTTTGCCAAAAGTGTATTTGGGAGTATTTATTGTCATGTGTACAAATTGTACAGGCTTATGCTAAGCCCGATAGCTTGTCTGTCGAATCAGTCACGCTGCGGTTTGACCGCAGATATGGTTTTCACGGTATCGAGAAACACATTGTTGACGTCGCGCAGCTCGAACCCGGCTGCCTGAACGTTGGCGACGGTATCGCGGTTGAGCTCCGGGCCGAAGCGGCTGGCAAGCGGTGACATCAGGCTCATCATGAAGCTGAACGGAAATACGCGGCTGCCGGTGTGCTCAAACATGTGCAGTTCACCGCCGGGTTTAAGCACGCGGTAAAGTGCCTTCAGACCGTCAACCGGGTTCGGCACCGAGCAGAAGGTGCAGGACGTGAATGCCTGATCGAAGGATTCGTCGGCAAAGCTCATGTCGTGCACATCCATGACTTCGGCACGAATGCTGCCTGCATAGGCGGCCATGCGCTCCTCAGCTTTGGCCACCATGTTGGGGCTGATATCTATTGCGGTGATATCGCAGTTTGCCGGGAAAGCCTCGATATCCAGACCGTTGCCAAGGGCCAGGAACAGGATGCGCGCATCCGGCCGCATGTGCGAAAAGACCTCCAGCTTGGCCGGCCGCCAGCGTTTTTCCGGGCCGTTAGCCGCCATCAGATCGAAACTGCGTGCAGCGCGATCCCATTTTGCCTGTGTGCCGGTATCCATGCCTCAGTCCTCGTTACCGGATGGGGTGAGCAGCCGGTCCAGCCGCTGCGGCCCGCCGAGCACGGCATTCATGGTGTATACGAATACCAGTGCACCCAAACCGGTGGCGGCACCCCACTGGAATATTTCGCCGCTGCTGAGATCCCACATGCCGCCCCACATGCCACCGAACATGCCACCCAGCATGCATGGCGTCAGAATCTCCATAACACCGAGCATCGGCGCCAGAATGCCCATGCTGATGATCAGTGCGATAAGCATGCCCAGCAACATGCCCAGCAGCATCCCGGGCAGCATGCCCATATCGCCGCCAATGGCGGCTGAGCTCGCGGCAATGGCCGCCGTGGCGACCACAATATTGGCAAGGGCATCGCCGAGTACGAAATAAGGTCGTTTTTCCATGGGCGCTGCTACACTCCCGGTTAAACCACAACGCGCTCTGCATAATAGAGGACTCCGATGAGTAAGCAAAACGTACTGATATTCGGCGGCACCAGCGGCACCGGTCTGGGAGCCGCACGGGTACTGGCTGCGCGCGGTGACGGTGTCACGGTCGCGGTGCGCGCAAGTTCCGACACCAGCGCGCTGCAGGAACTGGGAGTTACAACCGTGCTGGCTGACGTGTTTGATGCCGACAGTGTCAGTCAGGTTATGGCAGGAGATGCATACACTGCCGTGGTAATCAGCCTTAGTGGCGAACGCGGGGTGGAGCGGCGCGCTGATCGTGAGGGCGCAATGGTTATTATTGACGCGGCCAAAGCCGCCGGCATTCGTCGGGTGCTGATGGTGACTGCCATCGGTTGCGGCGACAGCCGGGTTGCCGTTGCACCCAAGGTAATTGAAGTGCTGGGCGAGGTGCTCGCGGCCAAGCAGGTCGCTGAAGAGCATTTAATGGCGGCCGGACTGGACGCCACCATTGTGCGTCCCGGGGGACTGACCAATGATCCGCCGAGCGGCACTGCGATAAAAACCACCGATCAGACGGTGATGGGCGTGGCCAGTCGCGCCGATGTGGGTGCGCTGGTGGTGGAGTGTATTGATGAGCCCGAAACTATCGGCGGCATTTATCATACGGTGGACCCGGAAATTAAATGGGAAGCGCCGCTGCAGCGGGGCGATGATTCGCATCACCGCAAGTAGTTGTCGTTTGGCGGACAGCCGTAAACCATGAATCGCAACATGCAAGGCAAAACCGTGCTGATCACTGGCGGTGCGCGTGGCATGGGCCGCGAAACTGCCCGCATGCTTGGTGCCATGGGCGCGCATATCATCATTGTGGACTGGGAAGGCGAGGCCGGCACCAGGCTGCGGGATGAAATCAATGCCGGGCCCGGCAGCGCCGAGTTCCGTTATTGTGAGCTGACGCGCATGGCCGCGGTGCGTGATCTGGCCGCCGCAGTGCTGGCGGACCATGATCGTCTGGACGTACTGTTCTGCAACGCGGGCATCACCGATCCGGTGCGGCGGGTCACGCCGGAAGGCTATGAGCACCATATGGCCACCTGCCACCTGGCGCATTTTTTGCTGACCCACCTGTTGCTTGAGCGCCTCAGGCAGAGTTCGCCGGCGCGCATTATTCTGATTTCATCCGAAGCCCATAAGGCGGGTGATGGTCTGGATTTTGACGATCTGAACAATGAGCTGATCTGGAAAAATCACAACATACCATCCAATGCGGCATCCTTTACGGCTTATCACCGCGCCAAGCTCAGCAATTTGTATTTCATGTATGAACTGGCAGAGCGTCTGCAGGGCAGTGGCGTGACTATTAATGCCATTTCGCCCGGCTTTTTTGTCAACACGTCGATTTATCGCAACCTGACAGGCGTATTTAAACTGGGCGCAAAAATTGTATTCGGTACCGGCACATTATTCGGTTGGAATACCCCGCAGCGCAGTGCCCGCACCTATGTAAAGCTGGCCACCGATCCGGCACTGGAAAACACCACTGCCGAATATTTTGAGCATGAGGCCGTCAAGGCGACTTCGGATCTGGCCAAAGCCATAGAGCCGCGCAAACAATTGTGGGAGTGGTCGGTAGCGCAGACCGGAGTAGGAGGCTAGGACGATGGCAGTGCGGCGCGTTCTGAACATGGGGCATCCACTGTTGCGGCAGGTCGCGCGGCCGCTGACGGCGACAGAGATCGGCAGCCCCGAAATTACCCGTCTGATTGATGACATGGTGGATACGCTGCATGACTATGGCGGTATCGGTCTGGCGGCGCCGCAGGTCGGCGCTGGCGTGCGGCTGGCGATTATTGAAATTGGCGGTGGTCCGACCCGCTACGGCGACCTTGAGCCGATGCCGCTGACAGTGTTCGTCAATCCGCAAATCACAGTGCTGAATGCACAGACCGCCGGTTACTGGGAGGGTTGTTTATCAGTGCCCGGCCTGCGCGGTTTCGTGGAGCGGCCCCAGCACGTGCGGGTGGAATACCTTGATTTGCAGGATGAGGTTCATGTCATGGAGTTGCAGGGTTTTACTGCAACGGTGTTTCAGCATGAGTTTGACCATCTTGACGGCAAGCTGTTCGTTGACCGCATGAGTGACATGAGCCTGCTGAGTTTTGAGCGCGAGTACGAGCGCTTTCACCTGTAGCGCCGGCTTATAAAACCTAATTCAGCACCTTGCCGAGTACGGTGACGCGATGCATTTCGCGCGGCTCGTCGTAGTCGCGCACGGCGTAGTGGCAGGTGCAGCGATTGTCCCACATAGCCACGGTGTCCTTGCTCCAGTAAAAGCGGCACTGCAGTTCCTTCCAGTTGAGATGATCAATCAGCATTTTAATCAGCGCGTCACTTTCGGGCTCGCTGAGGCCCTCGATGTACGTGGTAGTGAGTTCACTGATATAGAGCAGCTTTTTGCCGGTTTCCGGGTGCACCTGCACCAGCGGCTGCAAAGTCGGCGGCGTTTTCTTGAATGTGTTCCAGAGCATTTCCGCGCCGCCTTCCTGCTGCAGATCCCTGAGCCGGTAGGTCTTGGTCACGTCATGCCAGGCAGACAGCCCTGACAGAAATTCCTGCATGGGCTTGGACAGGGTTTCGTAGGCGCGGTAAAGATTTACCCACATGGTGTCGCCGCCGCGGCTGGGTATCTCGACAGCCCGCAGGATAGCGGCCAGCGGCGGATCATTGGTGTAACTCAGATCCGGGTGCCATTCGTTGGCCAGCCGCAGCGTGTCTTTCTTGCCGGTTTTAACCTTGAGCTGGATGATTTCATCGTGGCCTTCCAGTGCCGGAATAAAGGGATGGATGTGCAGTTCGCCGAAGCGTCGGCCGAACGCAATTTGCTGGTCCGGCGTGATGTGCTGATCGGGCATGAAGATGACAAGGTTCTCAAGCAGTGCTTGCTTGATCTCGGCATACAGTTCATCGTCCATGGGCTCTGCCAGGTTTACGCCATGCACAATAGCGCCCAGTGAGCCGGAAATAGGTTGCAAGCGGATTCTCTTGTAGGTCATGCTGATTCCAGATCAATCCCGGTAGGCAGACGATTATGGACGAAAAAACCACCAATACGGAATACGGGACTTCCGGCAGTGACGCGTGGCGTTGTGTTGACATGACTTGATAGTCGCTGACTGCTGCGGTCTCTCCGGCTAGTCGGCGTCCTGCCGGCCCGGCCGCGATTCGCGGCGCTCCTGCCGGCGCTCGCGCATCTCCTGACGCATCTTCTCACGTTGCTCAGGAGTCATTTCGCGCATGCGCTTGCGGCGTTCCTGCATGCGTTCGCGCATGGCTTCACGCTCTTCCGGCGTGGCATTTTCGAAACGCTCGCGCATCATGCGCCGACGTTCCGGCGCCATCCGGCGAAAGCCTTGCATGCGCTTTTGCATTTCCTGGCGCTGCTCCGGGGTCATTTCCTGCCAGCGATCCGAGCCGCGCATCAGTCGTTGCCGGCGTTTTTCCGGCAACTGATCCCAGCGTTCGGCAAGTGGCGCGAACATTTCTTTCTGCTCGTCGCTAAGGTCGTCCCAGCTCTGGGCATGCAGCGCCGGGGTGCCCGCCAGTGCCAGTGTTGCGACCAAAGTCAGGCTAAAAGTGTGTAGTGATTTCATGATGCTCTCTCCTCCGCAGGCTCGTCCGCGAGCCCGTCTGCAAATTCCAGTTCGTCAAAAAACTCCAGCATTTCAAGGTGCTCGTAGAGTTCCAGTTGCTGTTCGGCGGTCATTACATCGGCCGTCGTGTCGGTTGCCGCCGCTGGAGCCGTTGCCGGTTCAGTTACCGGACCGGTCATCCGAATTACCATCACCGCAATGAGTGCTGCCGCGGCCAGTGAGCCCAGCGCCGGCAGCCCGAAGCCTGCGCGACGCCCGCGGGTCTCCTGTTGCATGGCCTCCCGCCGGGCAGCGGCGAGCTTTGTGCGGGTGGGCGTATCCAGCTGCTGTTCGCTTTTTCGTAAGGTATCGCGCAGCTGATCTGCAAATTTGTCATCTGACTGTGACTTCATGAGCTTTGCTCCAGGGTATCGCGCAGCCGATGCAGGGCGCGTGAGTACAGGGTTTTTACTGTGCCTTCGCTGCAGGCCATGGCATTGGCTGTCTGGCGCGTCGACAGGCCTTCCCAGCAGCGCAGCATGAAAGCCTGCTGCTGGCGTTGTGATAACTCGCCAAGCGCCTTTTCCAGTGCCGCCATGCGCTGCGTTTGCGCAAGTAGTTGCTCCGGCTGCAGGCCGGCAGGCGCGGCCAGGGTGTTGACCACGTCCACGGCGTCTTTATTGTCTGCGGCGCCGAACCAGCGATCGAAAACTTTCCAGCCGCGTTGCCGCTGGCGATGCCAGTCGGTGATGGCGTTGCCGAGTATGCGATAGAACAATGGCGGCCACTCGTCGGCAGGCTTGCGCCGGTAGTTTTTTACCAGTTTAAACATTGCTTCCTGCACGATATCGAGAGCGGCGTCGGGGTCGCCGGTGCTGACGCGCGCCATTTGGAAAGCGCGGCGCTCAACACCGACGAGAAACTCTTCAAGTGAAGCAGGCGTCGTCACCAGGGGGGAGCTCGTTTCAATACCTGCCTCAATATACCCCGACATAAACTCGTTTTACCTTTCAGTCGCGGCGCGCGCTGCGCTGGCCTGCGCGGTCCAGCCGCCGGTCAATTTTGCGGCCTTTACGATCCAGACGCCGATCAATGCGGTCGCCTTTGCGGTCGAGGCGGGCGTCAATCCTGTCGCCCTTGTTGTCGAGCCGCTGCTCAATGCGGTCGCCTTTGCGGTCGAGGCGCTGTTCGCGGGACGAGCCGTCATCGGCCAGCGCTGCCGTGCCGGCCAGGCTGCCTATCAGCCAGATGGCAAGAAACTGTTTGGTCCGCATGGTTATTCTCCATTTGCTTGGGTCTCACAGATAACAACGCGGGCGGGCGATATTGGTTGACACTTATTACAAGCACTTTTCATGCCGCATTTCGTGTCGCCACCTGGTTACCAACGCGCGCCCAAAAATTTTGACCGCTATGCGGAAATTTGCGCGGTTTATCAATCGCCCGCTCCACCTTTTTATAACGAATTGATAGCCTCACGCTGCGTCCTAATTTAATTAAGTTGTTGTTCAGGGGAAGTTACATGCGCAATTCACGGTTAATTCCTGCGGGGATTTCGGCTGCAATGGTATTGGCGCCGGCGGCGCTGGTTGTGCCGCAGGCAGGTTATGCGGAACGCGACGAAATCGTCGTTTCTGTCCGTCGTAAAGAAGAGAATCTTCAGGAAGTGCCGCTATCGGTGACTACCATTGGTGAAGGGGCGATTGAGCGTTTCGGCATCGAGAATCTGGACGATGTGGTCAAGTACTCTGCCGGCCTGGAATTTGACGAAGGCTTTGGCGCGCAGGACACGCGCGTGGTAATTCGCGGCCTGTCGCCGACCCGGGGCCGCGCTAATGTCGCGTTTCTGGTTGATGGTGTGGATTTCAGTGGCGAGGCGGTTTCCACTGCCGGTGGCGGTATCCTGGTTAACCAGCAGTTGCTGGATGTCGAGCGGGTGGAGATCGTCAAGGGTCCGCAAAGTGCACTTTATGGACGCAGCGCTTTTGGCGGTGCCATTCAGTACGTCACCAAGAAGCCGAGCCTCGAGGAGTTTGAGGGCTCGGTGAGCGTTGACTACGGTATTAATCGTAATTTTCGCAGCGACACCCGTGATACCAAGCGTATTGCGGCTGCAGCAGGCGGTCCGATCACCGAAAATTTTGGTCTCCGGGTGAACGGTATCGTTTACGACAATGACGGCTATTACAACAACACCGTTACCGGCGAAGCCGTCGGCGGTTCCGAAGGTCACGGCATAGCACTGTCAGGACTCTGGGAGGCCAGCGATTCGCTGACCATCTCCGGGCGCATTGCCAGTTCCAATGATGAATATGAGCAGCGCGCGCAGGCCCGGGTCGCATCCAATCTGCTGGTTGATCTGAATGATTCGGTGGCAGTGGTGGCCGGTGTGCCGGGGCCGGGCCAGACCAATAACCTGATCAATGTTACCGGGCCGGCTGCATTTGCGGGTGGCCCCCATCCCGATTGCGCCACAGCCTCAACCAACGCTGATGGCACGATCACGTCTTGCCTGGGCACACCAAAGGTGCTGGTTGCAGGTGTTATGCCGGACAGGGATCAGTTGCGGGTGGTGCAGAATGAAAATCCGCGCACGGGCAGCAATTACCCCGGCACCGATGTCGATACGCTGACCTTTACGCTGCAGGCTGACTGGGAACTGTCATCCGGCAAGTTCTCGTCCACCACGGGCTATGTTGACCTGGATTCGACTCAGCTTATTGACGGGCAATTTGATGCGCTGCAGGCCGGCACGCATAGCTCGCTGGACGGTAGCTACATGTTTACGCTGGCGCCCTGCGGTTTCTCGAATTGTTCGCCGGCTATTCAGGAAATTGATTTCAGGAACAACACCAAACTATTCAGCCAGGAATTCCGCTATGCGTCAGCGCTGGACGGCCCGATTAATTACACGGTCGGCGCATTATTCTGGAACGAAGATGTGAAGCAGGTAGAAAACAGTACCTCGATCTCACCAAGCATTTTCCGCGTGCCGGCGCCATTCCCGCCAGGGTTGCCGCTGCCTGTCGAAAGCGCTGCTCCCGGCAACTCCATTCTGGCCGGCGTGTTTTCGCCCAATCTGCGTTCCGCGAATCGCGATACCCAAAGCATTTCGGCCTACGGTCTGATCGAGTGGGATTTTCGTGACGACATGACTTTTAGCTTTGAAGCTCGCTGGATTGACGAAGAACTCGACGTGTCCGGTGATGTTTGTGATGTTGCGGCAACGGAAGCTCTGACCGGCTATCCCACGCAGACGGATCCCGGCGGCAATGATTTCTGCTGGCAATCATTCCGCGGCGGATCCTCGGCTGCCGAAGTCCTGGCGCCCGGAACCTCGCTGGGCGGGCCTTTCGGCCCGTTCGTGGGTGCCGCTACTTTGCCTGTCGGCACATATACGAAAGCCGTAACCATGCTGGAAACCGCGCGCTTCAGCGACAGCTATATCGCGCCCAAAGCCACGCTGGAATGGCAATACTCTGATACCCAGCTTTTCTACGGCTCAATCGCACAGGGCATCAAGCCCGGTGGTATCAGCACCATCACAGCAGGCGCTTTTTTTGCTCCTGATCAGAACGTGTTCGACAAGGAGAAACTGCTCGCGTTTGAGGTAGGTTCCAAGAGTACGTTGCTGGACGGTGCCATGGTTGTTAATGCTGCCCTGTTTTATCAGGACTACACCGATAAGCAGGTGGGCGTAACACGTTTTGACCCGATTATTCAGACCGATGTGGGTGCTATTGAAAACGCCGGCGAAGCCGAAATTTTCGGCCTTGAGCTGGAAGCGCAATGGCAGGTGACCGATCAGTTGACGGTTTCGGCCGGCTATTCCTACGTGGATGCCGAATACACCGACTTCATAATTGAAACCTCGTCGGCCAACAACGTTGCCAGAAGTCTGGCAGCCGGCGACGGCGGTTGTCTGCGGATCATTGATAACGACCCGGCGGCACTGGATGGGCAGAGTGACAACTGTGTTGTTGATCTGACCGGCAATGAAATTGAGGACGTGCCGAAACACTCTTTTGTCGGCAACATTACATACGTTGCGCCGCTGGCTGACACCGGCCTGGAGTGGCTGGCAGACGCCAGCGTACTGTATCGCGACGAACGGGCCATGGATGAATTCAACGTCAAGTATCTGGATAGCTACTACACCGTTGATGTGCGTGGCGGGCTGATCGGTGAAAACTGGCAGGTTATTGCTTTCATAAATAACTTCTTTGACGATGACACCGTTAAAACCGGTGTCGATTTCGGCTCGCAGGTCAACACGCTGCGTCAGGGGCAATGGCCGCCGGGCCCGACCGACGGCGTGGTTGTTTCGCTGCCTGATCCCCGCGTCATTGGTGTTCGCGCAACCTACAATTTCTGACGGTTCCCGCGCGCAGAGAATAAAGGCCGGCTGTTTGCGCAGCCGGCCTTTTCTTTTGTCTGCAGGCTATTGCGCCGCATCGTTTGCGGCTAGACTCGCGCGATGCTCAATCTATTCTTATATATAGCTTCGGTTCTTATCTGGGGCTCGACCTGGTACGCGATTGATTTCCAACTGGGCGTGGTTGACCCGATGGTCTCGCTGGCTTACCGCTACATGATAGCGGCAGGGATCGCTTTCGCCTGGTGCCTGCTGGCACGCAAGTCGCTGCGTTTTGGCTGGGCGCAGCATCGTTACTTCATACTGCTCGGTTTTTTCCTGTTTGGCCTGAATTATCTGTCGGCGTATCAGGCACAGTTCTATATCAGTTCGGCGCTGAATGCGATCGGTTTTTCGGCCATGATCTGGATAAATATCGTGAACGTTCGGCTGTTCTTCGGCCGTCGCCAGACGCGGCGCATGTACATCGGTGCATTGCTCGGCATATGCGGCATATTGATTATCTTTTTGCCGGAGGTGCAGCATCTTTCGCTTTCGGACCGGATACTCACTGGCATGTTTTTTTCCCTGCTGGGCACGACTCTGGCTTCGTTCGGCAACCTGGCGTCGAGCAAAATGCAGGTGGCCGCCATCCCGGTTCTGCAGGCTAACGCGTGGGGTATGCTTTACGGCGCTATCCTCAACACGATTCTGGCGCTCGCCACGGGCAAAGCCTTTGTTTTTGATGCATCGCCGGCCTACGTCATTTCATTGCTGTATCTGGCCGTGATCGGCTCGGTGGTGGCTTTCGCCTGTTACCTGACCCTGCTGGGCCGCATCGGCATGGAGCGGGCCGGCTACATCTCGGTCATGATCCCGGTCGTGGCGCTGGGATTTTCCGTGGCTTTTGAGGGTATGCAGATTACCACCACGCTGCTAGCCGGGCTGGCGCTGGCAATTGCCGGCAATGTGTTTATCCTCACCCGGACTGCCTGACAGGGATTCAATAGCGGGGACACAGTAGGCGTGCCATGGTTTTGCCGCAATTCGGCCTAGACAACCTGCAACTGGTCGAGCTTGAGCAGCCGCAGCCGCAAGCTGACGAGGTGCGCATTCGCTTCCGGGCTGCGTCAGTCAACTCGCGCGATTTGCAGATAGTGTCGGGCGTTTTCGCTCCCGATCAGGCGCTGCCCATTATTCCACTGTCGGATGGCGCGGGCGTGGTTGAGCAGGTGGGCGCTGAGGTAACCGAACTTGCCGTGGGCGACCTGGTATGTCCGTTGTTTTTTCCGGAGTGGCTGAGCGGCGAAGCCGCGAGCGACGAGCGCAGTGTGTCGTCCGGTCTGGAGGCACCCGGCGTGTTGCGGGATTTCGGCTGCTACAAGGCTCACCAGGTCATTGCGGTGCCGAACTACCTGTCTGCGGCGGAAGCGGCCTGCCTGCCATGTGCCGGATTAACCGCCTGGACGTCGCTGGTAAATTTTTCCAACATCCGTGCAGGTGACTGGGTGCTGGTGCAGGGCACTGGCGGGGTCAGCCTGTTCGGACTGCAGTTCGCCCGCGCATTGGGTGCGCATGTGATTGTGGTCTCAGGCAGCAATGACAAATTGCAGCGGGCGCTTACACTTGGCGCAACGCATGGTATCAATTACAACGACACGCCTGACTGGGGCCATGTGGCGCGTGATTTATCCGGAATCGGGGTGCATGCAGTGCTGGATGTGGGCGGTACCGCGACGCTTGCCCAGTCCGTCGCCGCCCTGCGCCGCGGCGGGCATATCAATGTAATCGGCTATATTGGCGGGATTGATCTGGGTCTTAGTGTTTTCCACCTCATTGAGCGCAATGCGCATATTCATGGCGTGGCAGTCGGCAACCGCGACGGTTTTGCCCGGATGGTTGCCTGCCTCGCCGAGCACCGGATTCATCCGGTGACAGAAGAACCTTATGCCTTTGCTGATGCCGCGCAGGCTATTGCTGCCATTGATGCCGGGCAGCACTTCGGCAAGATTGTGATTGAGTATTGAATACTTTGAAAACACTGTTGATAGGGCTGCTGGCAGCGCTGATGGCGTCAGGTTGTTCAGTAACAGCGCCGCCGGAGACTGTGCTGGTGGGTGGTGCCACGGGACGCCAGGGCAGTGCAGTGGTCGAAGAATTGCTGGAGCGTGGTTACCGGGTGCGAGCGCTGACCCGCAAGCCCGGATCTGATCAAGCTCAGGCGCTGGCGGCCCGCGGCGTCGAAGTCGTGCAGGGCAACTATGGCGACCGCGCCTCGCTTGATGCCGCCATGCGCGGCGTGCGTAAGGTTTTTTTCTATAGCGGCTTTTCCCGTGACGAGTTGCAGGAGGGCCGCAATGTCATTGCGGCAGCCAGCGCCGCTGGTGTCACCCATCTGGTCTACAGTTCCGGCGCTGCCGCCGAACCGGGTCGAGGCATACCGGGCGCCAAGATGAGCATTGAGCAGGATATTGTCACCGGCGACATTCCTTTTACGGTGTTGCGGCCGGTGGCGTTTATGGAAAACTTCAATGCCATGAAAAAAGGCATCCTGGCAAAGGGTGTGATCGAGTCACGCGGCCCCGAGCGCATGCTGCATTTTATTGCCGTACGCGATATCGGTCGCTTTGTGGGTGCAGCCTTTGACAATCCGGAGCGCTGGCTGGGGCAGGCGGTGAATATTGCCGGCGATCGCATGACGGTGCAGCAGCATGTGGATGTGTTCAGCGAGGTGCTCGGCAGGCCGGTGGCATATCAACAGGTGCCGCTGGAGGAATACCTGGCGGCTATGCCCAGGCCCTTGCGACCGTTATTTCGCTGGTATGAAGAGGTCGGCTATGCGGCTGATGTCGAGCAGTTCCGCCGCGAAATGCCGCAATTGATCACTTTGCAGGAATTTTTGCGCACTCAGGGTTGGGGCGCAGGAGAGTGAATTAACGGTCTGCGAAGCGGCATGAATTCACGGGTAATAACTTACTAGAATATAGAGTTGGTCTATATTCAGTATGGATATACCTTGTGTAGCCCTTGTTAATAGTCGTATTCTGTCCGAATCGTCAGCCAGCGGCGCTTCAATTTCGCTGCTGACCTGAACAATAACCCACTACCCATAACCACAGGTCGGGCCCGGCGCCCGGCGTAACATATCCGGGGGGATATACATGTTGGATAAAGAACTGAACGGCGCGAGCATTCGTGCCGGTATTTCCGTCGCATTGATTGGTGTCGCCTTAACCGCCTGCAGTGATTCATCGCAGAACGGTGATGCATCGCAAATGGCTGAAAAAGCTGCCGGCGCAGCCGCAGCGGCGATGCCTGCCATCGAGGCTGTGTCGCAGCGTCCGAATGAACTCCCGACCTGGAAAATCCCCAATATTCCGGAAGCGGCTGAAGCCTATTACGCACCGGACAACCTGCACGTGATTGCGCAGACTCAGGATCCGATGGCGCTGCGTGCCGAGGGCCGCGATTCGGGTGCGCTGACCTGGACATTTACCGACCAGGGTACCGACCTGAAGCAAATCAATGACCGGGGTCAGGATGCGTGCTCGTACTTCACGCCTGACGGCAAGGGGCTGCTCTGGACGTCCACCAAGGACAACATGGATATGCCCATTGGCAACTGGTCCGATTCCAATGATTACCCGCAGGGTGCCGAGCTGTATATGTCGGATCTTGACGGCAACAACATTAAGCGTCTGACCGACAATGAGTACTACGAGGCTGAGGTGTCGATTTCGTCAGATGGCGAGTGGATCGTGTTCGGCCGGCAGATTGAAGGCAATATGGATCTGTGGGTAATGCGCCCCGACGGCAGCGACGAACGTCAGCTCACCTTCACCGAGGACTGGCAGGAAGGTGCGCCGTTTTTCCTGCCTGACAACAAGACCATCCTGACGCGCGCCTGGAAGGCTGCCGAATACGGTGTAATCCGCCCGACCCCGATGACGGTGTTCACCGTGGATATGGAATCGGGCGAGATGACCCCGCGCACTTTCGATCGCGACATGAACTGGGCGCCTTATCCTGCACCGGACGGCAAACACTACGTATTCGTGCGCGTTATCGAGAACAATAACTGGGAAATTTTCCTCGGCGACCTGGCCGGCGGCGAGCCGGTGCGGCTGACCTACAATGACAGTTTCGACGGCTTCCCGTCGATTTCGCCCGACGGTACCAAGATGCTGTTTGCCCGGTCTGAGGGGCCCGGGTTCATGTCAGGTCTACACACCTGGGTAATGGATGTATCATCACTGAACCTGGGTCCGCAGAACTGGGACGGTGTGGTGCCAGCCATCACCCCGCCGGAGGCTGCGGAATAGCCCGGAGGAGTGTCGTATTTCTGGTAGTCCGCGAGGGCTCTAAGGGGGAACAAAATGATCAGACTTGATCAAAAATTTGCCGCTGTATCTGTCGGCGCTGTGGCAACGCTGTTTGCTGTCAGTGCCATGGCCGCGGGACACAGGGAAGCGCCTGCTACGGCGATCGATTCAGAGCAGCTTGAGGCACTTCCCGCAAACCAGCGGGATCTGACTGAGCTGCTCAAAAACGTGCCGGAGCTGAAAACCACGGCGCGGCGCACCGAGGAAAGTATTCTCGATGTGCCGATTCAGATTCGTGGTATCGGCGCTCAGGAACTGCAGGATGCGCAGATCCAGGATCTGAGTGATGTGGCTAATGTGACACCGGGTTTCTCTTTCCAGAATTATTTTGGTGAAGACCTTTCGGTGCCCACCATACGCGGCGTTGCCCAGGTGGATATTTTCGGTCAGCCGAACGCGCCGGTTTATGTGGACGGCATCTATGTGTCCAGCGCCCTCAATTTCGGCTTTCTGGATATTGAGCGTATTGAAGTCCTGAGCGGTCCGCAGCCGACCTATTTCGGTTTCAACGCCTTCAGCGGCGCCGTTAACTTTGTCACGGCCAAGCCAAGCGACGAGCTGGAGGTCAAGGGTGAAGTGACGCTGGGCAGCGATGAAAAGCGCCAGATTGCCGCTTCCGTATCGGGACCGATGGTCGGTGATGTGCTCTCCGGGCGCATTTCGCTGATGTATGACGACTTCGGCGGTACCTATGACAACTACGCCATTCCGGATCAGGATATTGGCGGTCACAAGTACAAGATTGCTTCCGGCACGTTGTTTTTTACGCCGAGCGATACCTTTGACGCGCAGCTTAATCTTTACGTCTCGGACGACAAGATTGACCCGCCGGCGCTGAACCAGATTCCCGCCAACTGCGAACCGGAACTGGATCCGCCGACAGATCCAATGTCGGCCAACCCCAACCGGCTGCTTAACTACTGCGGCGATATTCCCAGTATTGACAAAGGCGATCTGGCTACTATTCCCGGCGAAACAGGCGAAGAGCGGGAGATTTTCCGCAGCAGCCTGAACATGAACTGGGACCTTGGCTTCGGTACGTTGAGTTCGCTGACCGGCTATTCGGAGACCAAGGGTCAGATTCTGGCCAGTTCGGACCGCGGTGCCACCGGCACCACCTATGCCTACCGGACCACGACCCCAGGATTTATCCCGGGCACTTCCGTGCTCAGTACTTTCCAGGCACCGACGCTGCAGCTCTCGGCCGGCAAGAGCAAGACAGAGGATTTCAGTCAGGAACTGCGTTTTTCCAGTCCCAAGGATGAGCCCCTGCGCTACACGGTAGGTGCCTATGTGCGGGCCACCGAAACACGCTCACCCATTCTGGAAGGGTTTGGCACCTGGGCAGGTGCCGGGGCATTACCGGCCGATGCGGCAACTATTTTCCCGTTTGGCCCGCCGGATCTTTGCCCCTGTATTGAGTTTGCGCCGGGTGTTGGTATCTCAGCAGGCTTCGGCGGCTTTATTTTCGGCGATATCTTTTCCGCTGCCGTGCCCGGGCTGGATTACATCAACGAGTCTGAAACCGATCTGTGGGCAACTTTTGCAGAAGTTGAGTACGACATCACCGACGACCTGACGTTTGCTTTGGGTGGTCGTTACACCGACTACGAAGAAACCTTCAAAGACGGTGATCCGCCAACTCCGGCGCTGGCCGTGCGCAAGTTCGATGATGATTTCTTCAACTGGCGCACCAGCCTGAACTACCGGCCGGATGATCTCACCAAGATATATTTCGCCATTGCGACCGGTATCAAGCAGGGCGGACTGGTGACCTTCACGCCGGAATACACGGATCCCATGATCCCGAATGACACGGTCATCCTGGAATTCGGTCAGGAAGAAATCCTCACCTACGAAGTCGGTTATTCAACCGTGCAGAACGACGGCAAGCTGCGCGTCAATGCTGCGGTGTTCTATTCTGACTGGTCTGACATTGTGCTGCCGCAGGTGATCACCGAAGTGAATGGCAATGCCATCACTCCGGAAGGCGTCTCCGGTAACATCGGCGATGGCAAGATTGCCGGTTTTGAGTTGTCACTGAACAACGCTTTCAATGACGCACTCGATGGCGGTATCGGCCTCTCCTATAACCGGGCCCGATTCAACAAGGGTCAGGTCGAAAGCTTTATGGCATTCCCGAGTTTTGCCCCCAACGGCAGCATGGCAGGGCAGAAGTTCTCGCGGCAGCCGGAGTTTCAGGCTAACGCCAACCTGACCTTCCGCACCCAGTTCAACAGTGACTGGGAGTGGTATACCCGCGGTGACGTCAACTACCAGTCGCGCTGGTATGTTGGTCTGCCGAATCAGGCCCGCATTCCGGGCCGTTTCCGCGCCAATGCCCGCATTGGCCTGGATTCGGAGGTCTACACCATTGAGTTCTGGATCAACAATGTGTTCGATGACGACACCGTTGATTCCGCATTCCGTGATGTCTACCTGGCCAATGCACTGCCGGACGGCACCAACAACTTTGATACGTTGTTCCCGTGGCGCCTGACAGCTGCGCATCCTGAGCGTCGCACCTTCGGTGTGACCATGCGGGGCCGGTTCTAGGAACGCTTGTGGCACCGCCGGCCTCAAGGCGGCCACATGCAGGACGCCGTATGTAGGACGCGTATGTAGGACAAGGGCCGCCCGCAGCTTAGTCTGCGGGCGGTTTTATTTAGGGGATAAACAGGGCGGCAGTGAAATGCGAATCAAGAAATTAGCGCAGTATTTCTGGCCGGTCTTACTGACTGCGCTGGTACCGGCAGGTGCCAGCGCCGGGCAGGCAGACCTTCACCATGCTATCGGCGATCCGGCACGCAAGGACCGCGAGGTTACGCTGGTGCTGGACGGCATTGTCGAAACCTCCGGTGGCACAATCATTACGCCGGAACAAATGGCCGAGCGATTGAGCGATACAGGGCTGTTTTTTATCGGCGAGACGCATACCAATATTGACTATCACCGTGTGCAGCTGCGGACAATCCGGGCCCTGCACGAAGCCGGTCGCGAAGTCATGATTGGCCTGGAAATGTTTCCTTATACGCAACAGCCGGCGCTGGACAAATGGATAGACGGCCAGCAGAGCGAGCAGGAGTTTGTCGAAGCCGCCGAGTGGTATACCTACTGGGGCTATAACTGGCAGTACTACCGCGAGATTTTTGTCTATGCGCGCGAAAACGGCCTGCGCATGTATGGCGTCAATACACCGCGCGAAGTGGTCAGTGCGGTGCGCCGCAAGGGTTTTAAAGACCTGACGCCGGAAGAGGCCGAACACATACCGAATGGCGTGCTGCCGGTCACCGACGAACAGCGCACCATGTACCGCAGCTTTTTCGACCCTGATGATGCCCTGCACATGAGCGATGACCGGCTGGACGGTATGCTGCGGGCGCAGGCGACCTGGGATGCGACTATGGGCTGGAATGCCTTGCAGGCCTTGCGCAAACATGGCGGCGACGACGCCATCATGGTGGTGCTGATTGGTTCCGGTCACGTTACTTACGGGCTTGGTGCCGAACGCCAGACCGCGCCGTATTACGACGGCAATATCGCCTCACTGATACCGGTGCAGATTGCTGATGACACTGATGCTCCAGTAGAAAAAGTTCAGGCGTCCTATGCCAATTTCATCTGGGGGCTGCCCAAGGCGGAGTATGAAATTTATCCGTCACTCGGGTTATCGCTGATGGGCCCCATCGGCAAGGAGCCGACCCAGATTATCCAGCTTAGCGAAGGGTCAGTCGCGGAGCGTGCCGGCATCGAGGTGGGTGATGTGCTGGTCAGTCTGAATGGCGAACAGGTAAGCAGTGGTGTCGATCTGCGCCGTATCGTCTCGGGTTGGCGCTGGGGTGATGTGGTTGCAGCAACAATTAAGCGTGACGGCGAACAGCAACAGGTCAGTATCGCTGTCAGACGTGAGCTATAGCGGAGAAAAACAATGAGAAACAGCGTGTGCCGTGGTTATCGCGGTCTTTTTACCAGTCTTGCTTTGTTGCTGTCCGGCGCAGTGTCCGCCAGTGGCGGCGACTACGATCTGGCGATCACTATTGACCCGGAAACGCACCTGCTGGACGTCAGTGCTACCCTGAAAATGCCGGCAAGCTATGCCGGCCAAAGCGCTGAATTCGTGCTGAGTAACGCTGTCGAAATTGTAGACAGCAATCTGTCGGTAGAGCCGTTGCCATACAACGGTGAGAAAAGCTTTAGTGGCATCAATGGCTCCAGTGTCAACCTGAGCGAAACCAATCATGTTGCGCACTACCGCGTTACGTTTCCGGCCGACAGCACCGAATTTGTGCTGCGTTACAAGGGCGAAGTGAATTTTGCGCTCGGCGACCAGAAAGAACAGTACACGCGCGGTTTTCGTTCTACAGCCGGTATTGTGGATGCAGACGGTATCTACCTGGCCGGCAGTTCGCTGTGGTATCCGTATTTCAGCAATGATCTGATCTCATTCAAACTCACCAGCAATGTCCCGGAAGGCTGGCGGCTGATTAGTCAGGGCAACGGTTTTTCGTCCAACGAAGATCGCCGCTCCGAATGGGATTCGGCCGGGCAGGTGGATGAGATATATCTGGTAGGCGGCCCGCTGACGTATTACAGCGAGGCGGCCGGTGCGGTGGCAGCCGAGGTCTACCTGCGCAATCCGGATGATGCGCTGGCGCAAAAGTATTTAACGGCCACGGCACAGTACCTGGAGTTATACCGCAACCTGATCGGTCCATATCCCTATGGCAAGTTTGCGCTGGTGGAGAACTTCTGGGAGACCGGCT
>CAYGKB010000017.1:0-19356 GCA_964350425.1 uncultured Chromatiaceae bacterium
CGATCTCTTTGACCAGCGGCGGAAACACAATGAACAGGATGGACTGACCGATGCCATAAGTGATCAGGCCGAACAGCAGAAAAACCTTATCCGCTGTCATATAGGGCTGTTGTGCCTGCATAAGTATCGTTCCGAAATATTCAGTCCCCGACAGTGTTGACTCCGGGGTAGTACAAGGGTTTATCGTAGCAGCAACGGAGAACCGATATGCTCAAAACATCAACAATGAAGCCCTTTGACAAGGGCGATATTTTTCTCGGTTGCAGCTACCTGAATGATCCGAATGATGATCACAAGGGTGAAGGCAGGATTCTGCAGTTTGACAAGGACTGGAAACCCAAGGGCACGCTATACACGGAAGGCACTACCTACCTGATCGTCGGCTGCAATTTCGGACCTGACGGCACCTTGTGGGGTTTCGACAGCCAGGGCCATACCGTCGTCAGGGTATCGCCGGACGGCAAGCAGCTGGACAACTGGAATCCTGGCCGCGGCTTTGGCAGCGTTGGTTTCGATAACGACGGCAATTGCTATTTCGGCGAGTACTTTATTGATGCTGAAATCTGGCAGGGCACCACGGCGGAGAAAACCGCCGACGGTATACTCGGCGACGGCAATATTTATAAATACAGCCCGGAGCTGGAATTGCTGCAAACCTTCGAATGCGAAACAGCGCCTGAGTTCACTGGTTTTAAAGGCGTGACACACAGCACCATGCACCCATCCGGGGAATTCATCACCTACACGACCGAGACTTCGCGGCGCCTGATGCGCTATGACATTGTCAATGACAGGCAGATGGATGATCTGGATGGCTACCCGGACGCCGATCCCAATGACCGCGAGGACAAGCGCTGGTTTATAGCGCCCTGTTACATGGACGATGGCCGGTTGCTCTGCACGGTAGCCAATGGCCTGCAGGTCTATGACGAAACCGGCAAAGTCACGCAAAATATCGAACTGCCGGGCTACGGCTGGGCACAATGCTATCCGGATGCGGACCCGCGCTATGCGGTAGCTGCAAATATCTGGACCGGTGTGGCGGCTCGCGTTGATCTAGACCAGGGCGAACTCATCGAAACCATTGATTCCGGCTTTACTGCGCCATTCCGCTCACTGGCAGGCATTGCCGTATGCAGATAGGGAACAACTTCATGCGCGAGTTTATCGTTCTGGCAGCAGCAATAGCATTTTCGGCTCCGGCATGGGCATCCGGCGATCACGCCCATGATGCAGACCTGAGCAAAGGGCCGATAAGTTCCTACCGCGCTCTCACAGCCGACGAAGCCACAATTCAGGCTGTACTCGACACCTACGGCCGCGCGATGGAGCTGCGCTCCATCGAGACCATGGAGCAAGCTGTCATTCCGGGTGATTTCTCGACCATCGAGAGTGGTTACCCGAACTGGACATGGGAAGATTTTCGCGACAATCACCTTGCCGTCGAGATGGCGCAGTTTACCGATGTCGATTACGACATGGGCCTGATTCTGGGTGAATTCCAGGGTGAACTGGGATTTGCGATTTTCAAATACACTGCCTCGGGCAAAGCGGGCGGCAACCCGGTCAGCATCAGCGGTCTGGGCACTGCCATACTGGAACTCGATAATGGTCAGTGGCGCATGCACCACCTGCATACCTCAGCACCGCGCGCCCAGCTTGAGCAGGCCGAAGACAATCGCGGCGGCGAGCAAGGTGCAGCGGATAGCAACCATGGCCATGGCGGCTGACCAGCGCTAATCCAGCACCGGCTCACCGCCGCGGGGGTGCAGCCGGATATGGCGCGCGAACCAGAAATACCCGACAACGCCGAGCAGCAGGTTGGATGCCGCCGAGGCAACAAAAATACCGTTCAGGCCGATCAGCCACTGCCCCAGAAACGCCAGCGGCAAAAACACCAGCAATGCACGGGATGCAGATATGACCAGCCCCGGCAGCGGGAAGCCGACGCCGTTGAATGCCGCGCAGGTCGACATCACCATGCCGTAACCGCCGTAGCTGATCGCCATGATCCAGAGGTACTGCCTGGCGACCTGCCGGATAGTTTCGGTATCACTGAACAGCCCCGCCAGTCCCGGCGCCAGGATGGCCATGACCAGCGCGACGAACAAGCCGTATCTGAGGCAAAAGGTGCCTATCACCCGCCGCGCCTCATCAAGCCGGTCATATTTTTTGGCGGCGTAGTTCTGGCCCATAAAGGGTGAGGTCACTGCCGACAACGCGTAAAACGCGATCAACGCCATTGGCTCGACCCGCGCACCCACACCGAAACCGGCAACAGCATCCACCCCATAGGCTGCAATCATGGCAACCGCGATACCATTGGCTACCGGCACAATGGCGTTGGTCATCATTGCCGGCAACCCTATGTAAAGCATGCGCCGCCAGGACTCGATGATATTTGCCACGGCCGTAAACGGCGTGGCAAAGACCCGCAAACTGAAATGCAGATAGGTCAGTGTACCGACCAGCACGATAAGGTTGGCAAGCAGCGTGGCAATAGCTGCACCAGCTATTTCCAGGCGCGGAAAACCAAACAAACCAAAAATAAGCAGCGGATCCAGTATCGCGTTGATAACCGCCGCCAGCGTAATAATCTTGCCTTCCAGCAAAGTATTGCCACGCGCCCGAATGGCTGCGCAACAGGTCCAGGTAATGGCCGATGCCGGCGCCGACCAGTACCAGATGCCCATGTAGTCATGCACAAACGGCATCACCGCATCGGTAGCACCGAGCATGCGAAATACCGGCTCGACAGTGACAAGCCCGATCAGGCAAAGCAGCAGGCTCACCAGGCACGCAAGCAATGCGGTATCGGTAGTCTGACGCCGGGCGCCCTGTTGATCGTTGCTGCCGACCGCACGGGAAATACAGGAGGCCGCCCCCGCCTCGAAGCCGATAATAATGCTGCTCATTAACCAGATCACCGGAAAGGTGAAACTGATGGCCGCCAGCGGCAGGTCACCAAGCTGCGACACAAAAAACAGATCTACGGCGTCAAATGAAATGATCGCCACAAGCCCGAGACCCATGGGAATCGCCTGACGGCGCAGGTGGGGCGCGACCGGCCCTGTGGTCAGATCGGTGGACAATGCTGAAGCCTCGGAAACGGGTGCACGGAACGAGCACCGGATAGCGCGCTATTGTGCCAGACCCGGCAAGGCAGGCGAAAGCTGTCTGCGTCCTGCCGGCTGCCGCCGGCTTTGCGGCCTGTTAAACTGGCAACCAGAATTGCCATTGCAGGCAAGGCAATTGGGCAGGCGAAACTGGCAAGGAGAACAGCGTGGCCGAAGCAGAAAAAAACAGCCGGCGCAGTGCGGAATTCACCGCACTGAGTTTTGTATGGCGCATGCTGTTCAGCCTGGTGCTGGTACTGGCAACCTATAATCCGACCGGGTTTTCCTATTTTGACTGGATCACTGCCGACGATACGGATCTCGGCGCCCTGCATTTTTTTGTCGGCATTGTCCTGGTGGTGGGCTGGGTAATCCTCTGGGTAGCGACCTGGCGAGCACTTGAGACCCTGGGCGTGATTCTCGCAGCGGTCGTCATTGCGGCGCTGGTCTGGCTGCTCGTTGATCTGGGCCTGCTGGATACCGGCAGTTCCGTTACCCTGCGCTGGGTAATATTGATAGGCCTGAGCCTGCTCCTCAGCATAGGCCTGTCCTGGTCGCATATCTGGCGGCGCCTGACCGGCCAGCTGGAAGTTGACGAGGACTGACGCCGCCCCATCGGCTGGCTGGCTAGCGGTAACGCAGCCGCTTGCAGAATTTCACGGCACAGACGTTGCAGCGCGCATCAGCTAGACAGATATTGCCGCGCTGCTTGTCAGCAAAAATGTTCAGCAATTCGCCCACCTGATCGGCGGCCTCCCCGGCCCGTTCCGCCAGTTCACCGATAACCGCCGGGATGTCCGCGACCGGCACGGCCTCGTGGCGCAACCCCAGCCGGCCCGGCCCCAGAATCAGGGCCATAAGCTCAGGATCGACATCTTCCCCACCCGCCGTATCGGCACTGACGTCATTGTCAGCCAGCGTGGTACGGATCTGCTGCAACAACTCCTGCGGCTGGCGCCATGCCTGATTGGGCTTAAACCAGTAGTAAGCCTGTGCCATACCGCCGCCCACTGACGGTGGCAGCGATTCAAAATGCTCCACGGCGAAAAAGCGTTCCTGCAGATCGGGTGCGAAAAAAGTCTTGATGTCTTCACGGCTGACCCGGGTGGGGCCGTAATCCCCGTTGGACTGACCCGGAAACAGGGGGTGCCAGTGCAGCAACACGAATTCGCCTGCGTCGCCGACCGCCTGCATCACCACCTCACGGTAGTTGGCATAGCGCACCGGATCCATGTTGTGCAGCAGCCCGTGATCGAGAACCAGATCATAGGCGTGCGGCGGCTGCCACTGGGTAATGTCGGCCTCTACCGCCGTCACCGCCACGCCGGCATGTGCGGCGCGCTGCTGCGTAAACTCTAGCGCCTTGGGAACAAAATCCAGACTGGTGACATCCCAGCCCTGCTGTGCCAGAAATACCGAGTCCGTGCCGGCGCCGCAACCAATATCGAGCGCCCTGCCGGGCTTGCGCCGGCGGCAAATTTCCGCCAGAAACAGCGTTGGCTCGTCATGCGCCCAGGGCAGATCTTCCCAGCTTCCGGCCCATTCATAGGTATTCAGGAAGGTATCTTTCTCGTGAGTATTCATGCGCTACCATAGGCAATAAACAAGGAGCAGCATCATGCCATTCACCTCAAGCTATCGTCTATTTCGGATATCCGCCCTGACCACGTTGTGCATAGCGATTGTTGCCTCGGCAGCACCGGCGCTGGCCGGCGGGCATAAGGCAGCTAACCAGAAGGACACCCTGTTCGACCCGGCCAAACGCAGCGAAGTTACCGGCACCGTGCTGGTCACCGGTGCCAACCGGGGCATCGGTCTGGCACTGGCAAAAAATTATGCCGAGCGCGGCTGGACGGTTATCGGCACCGCACGCAACCCGGCGAGAGCCGACGAATTGAATGCCCTGGCGGCCGGCAACGAACGGGTCAGTGTGGAACGCATGGACCTGCTGGATCATGCCAGCATTGATGCGCTGGCAGATAAGCTGCGCGATATACCGATTGATGTGCTGCTAAACAACGCGGCCATTATGGGTGATGCTGCCAAACAGGATTTGGGAAGCTATGACTACGACGAAATGGCCAAGGTTTTTGCCGTGAACGTCAGCGGTACGCTCAAGATGACGGAAGCTTTTCTCGATCATGTCGCCGCCAGTGAGCAGAAGAAAATTGTCGGCATTACCAGCGTGCAGGGTTCAATCCAGTCGCTGCGCGACCCGCTGATACCTTTCTACAAAATGAGCAAAACCGCACTGAACATGGGCATGAGCTCAGTCGCCAAAATCGTCAAACGCAAAAAGATTATTGTGGCGCTGGTATCGCCGGGGGCAGTCGATACGCGCATGATGAATGCCGCGCTGGACCACTCAGGGTACAAAGGCCCCAATTTTATGATTACCACAGAGGAAAGTGCCGAAGCCGTGATCAACGTGATTGATCAGTACGAGCGCAAACACACCGGCATGTTTCTGGCCCACACCGGCGAAGTACTGCCCTGGTAGTCAGATCACCTAATGATCGTGGTCGTGCTTATGGCCATGCTTGTGGCCGTGCGAATGACCGTGCGAGTGGCCGTGCGAGTGGCCGTGCGAGTGACCGTGCGAGTGACCGTGATCGGATTTGGCGGCGGTTTTCTGCTGCTCCTTTTTCGCCGGAGCCGGCCCATGCGTGTGTTCAGCATGCGGGGTTGCCGAATCAAAAGTATGGGCGAACTTAGGCCGGGTTTCGGGCTTTTTCGGCGCGTCGTCGGAATTTCTCCAGCCCTTGCCCTTGAGGTGAAAAGCCGGTGCCGATATCAGTTTTTTCAGCGCGGCAGCACCGCACTCCGGACATTCGGTCAGCGGCTCGGCACCCAGTTTTTGCAGAGCGTCGAAGCTGTGCCCGCAGGCTTCACATTGATAGTCGAATATCGGCATTGAAGTATCCCGATCCTTTTGCAACGGGGCGCGAAGCATAGCAGTTTTAAGCCCGGCCGGTGCTACCATGCGGCGACCGGTCGGGCGGCATGCCACCGCCATTTTACCGCCTTGAGACGGGAGTAACCCTTTGGAAATAGACATTATTCTGGAACCGGACCTGAACCCGGCGCAGATTGCCGAGATTGCTGTAGCGGCGGAAAAACTCGGTATTCGCGCACTGTGGAGTTCCAATTACCATCAATACCGCGACTGCCTGCTGTCGCTGGCACCTGCCGCAGCCGCCACCTCCAGAATACTGCTTGGCCCCCTCGCACTAAGCCCGTGGGAGATGCATCCGCTGAAGATGGCCAATGCTTTGCTGACTCTCAACGAAATGACCAACGGCCGGGCAATTGTCGCCGTCAGTGCCGGCGGGGGAGTGCTGGGCGCGATTGCCTGGCGGGCAAAAGTCGGCGGGCCGGTGTGGCCCGCACAGGATCCCGTCAGCAAAAACCGCTATCCGGACCGGCGTGTCCGCGGCGTACGTGAGGCGCTGGAGATTATTGATCAGGCTCGTTCCGGCCAGTTCTCAATGGGATACGACGGTGGCACTTTTGTCATCAACCGGCCGTTTGTCATGGAGTGGGCGCAGCAGGAAGGGCCCCTGCTCTATAGCTGCAGCAATGGCCCGCAGATGATTCGTATGGCAGCAGCAGGATGTGCCGACGGTATTCAGTTCAGTGATTTCACCGTTGATATGACCGCCGCTGCCATGCCGCTTGTTGAAAATTCGCTGGCGACCCGTGACACGCCACCGAAAGATTTTCGTCTGGGGAATTTCTGGGCCTGGCATATCAAGCCGGATCGGGATCATTCATTCTATGAAGCGCGCCGCGAATTGATCTGGCGAGGCGCACTGATCGGGCGTGAGGAACATGTTTTGCGGAAGTTCATCAACGGCGATGACGAGCTGCAGATTATTCTCGATAACTGGGACAACTTCCGTAAAGCCAGCTGGACCCGCTCCGGAGAAATTGAGGGCGTGCCGGAAGATCTGGTCAACCGCCTGATCGCCGGGTTGTCCTCGGCGGGCGACATCAACGATCTTGATGCGGAAATCGAACGTTTCCGCGGCTTTCGCGATGCCGGCCTGACCGAATTGTCCGTACGCTTACATGACGAACCGATGGAGGCATTGCAGATCATCGGCAAGCATGTGATGCCTGAATTCAGCCGCGCGTACTAACCGCAGCTGCAGATGCATCACTGCTGCTTGCGAGGCGGCAGACCGGTATGTTGAGTCAGCAGCTTGCCACGCGCGCTTTTCTTGCGCCGCTTGTGCGCCTGGGCAGAGTTCTTGCGGCGCGGTGACTGGTAGCCGTCCTGCTGCCGGTCGGGTTGCTGAGCAGGAACAAGGTGCTGCTCGCCATCACCGATCAGGTCAGACCGATCCATGCGCCGCAGCGCATCCCGCAACAGAGGCCAGTTAACTGGGTCGTGATAGCGCAAAAACGCTTTGTGCAGGCGCCGCTGCTCCGGCGACTTCGGTGCCGCAACCTGTTCAGACTTGTAACTTACTCTTTTTAATGGATTTTTCTCGGTGTAATACATCGCGGTGGCGGTGGCCATGGGCGACGGGTAAAACGCCTGCACCTGGTCAGCACGAAAGCCATTGTGCTTCAGCCACAAGGCAAGATTCAGCATGTCTTCGTCCGTGGTGCCCGGATGAGCGGCGATAAAATACGGGATCAGATACTGCTCTTTGCCGGCCTCCGCCGAGAACTTGTCAAACAGTTCTTTAAACCGGTCGTAGGTGCCGATACCGGGTTTGAGCATTTTGCCCAGCGGCCCATCTTCTGTGTGCTCCGGCGCAATTTTCAGATAGCCGCCTACATGATGCGTCACCAGCTCCCTGACGTACTCCGGATCTTCAACCGCCAGGTCATAGCGCACGCCGCTGCCTATCAGCACCTTTTTAATGCCGGGCAGTTGCCGTGCATCACGGTACAACTGCGTCAGCGCGGAATGATCGGTATTCAGGTTCTTGCAAACCCCCGGATACACACAGCTTGGCCGGCGACAAGCGGCCTCGATTGCCGGGCTTTTGCACGCCAGCCGGTACATGTTGGCAGTCGGGCCGCCCAGATCGGAGATCACGCCGGTAAAGCCAGGCACCTTGTCACGAATATCCTTCACTTCCTGCAACACGGACTCGGCTGAACGATTTTGGATAATGCGTCCTTCGTGTTCGGTGATCGAACAGAATGTGCAACCGCCGAAGCAGCCACGCATGATGTTGACGGAAAACCGAATCATCTCCCAGGCGGGTACTTTGGCATCACCGTAATCAGGATGCGGCACTCGCGCGAACGGCATAGCGTAAACGTAGTCCATTTCATCGGTGCTGAGGGGAACCGGCGGCGGATTCAGCCATACGTCCACATCGCCGTGTTTCTGGACCAGCGCCCGGGCATTGCCCGGATTGGTCTCCAGATGCAGAACGCGATTGGCATGCGAATACAGTACTTTGTCGTTTCTGACTTTTTCGAACGACGGTAACCGAATCACGGTGCGCTCCCGCCTGAGTTTTACCGGTTCGGACTCCACCAGCGGTGCCTCACGGCGGGATTTCTCAGCCGGAGCCATATCGCGCACATTGATATAAGGGTTAACGACTTTCTCGATACGCCCGGGGCGGTCAACGCGGGTGGAATCAATCTCCATCCAGCGCTTCGGTGTGTTCTTACGGACGAAAGCCGTGCCGCGGATATCGGTGATGAGTTCCAGCTTATCCCCGCGTGCCAGGCGGTGAGCGATTTCAACAATGGCACGCTCGGCATTGCCATAAACCAGCAAATCGGCTGCAGCGTCGAGCAGAATCGAGCGTCGCACGCTGTCCTGCCAGTAGTCGTAGTGAGCGATACGCCGCAGTGAGGCCTCAATCCCGCCGAGTACGATCGGCACAGCAGCAAAAGCCTCGCGGCAACGCTGCGCATAAACGATAGAACAACGATCCGGCCGGCTGCCGCCGGCGCCCCCCGGGGTATAGGCATCGTCAGAACGCACCTTACGGTCAGCCGTATAGCGGTTGATCATGGAATCCATGTTGCCCGCCGCCACGCCAAAAAACAGGTTGGGCGCGCCCAGCGCTGCAAAGGCGTCGGCCGAGTGCCAGTCGGGCTGCGCGATGATTCCGACACGGAAGCCGTGATCCTCGAGCAGGCGACCAATCAGCGCCATACCGAATGACGGGTGGTCCACATAGGCATCACCGCTGACAATGATGATGTCACACGAATCCCAGCCAAGCGCATCCATCTGCTCCCGGCTGGTGGGCAGAAATTCAGCCTTGCCATAGCATTCTGCCCAGTAGCGGTCGTAACTGAACAGGCGCTGGCGCGGCTTGGGAATGGCTGGCGCTGCGGACATAGAGGTGTACCAAAAACGAAAACCCCGCACAGGCGGGGTTTAAGTATAACGGCAAACCGGATTTTGCCTCAGGTGCGCCGTGCAAACCCCAGCAGGCCCAGCGCCGAAACAAACAGCCAGACCGCCGCGGGCACCGGCACAACCGTTACCATCAGGCCGACACCGCTGCCTTTTTTCTGCACAAAAGCCTGCGTATCGCCGGCACCGGTCGTTGCCGACAAATAGTTTTCGATATCAACATCAACGTCGGTATCGCCACTCCAGCCAGGCGTATCCCCCAGCATGATGCTGGCGCCGGCGGACCAGTTAGTCAGCGAATTCGGCACGGTCAATGCACCTGCCGAGAACGAATCGGAATCGGAGTAGGCAGACGTGTTGATGGAGACCATGAAATCGCCTGTCACACTGACAGACGTACCGGCACCGTCAAGAAAATAATCGCCCTGCTCAACAAGCTGCAGTTCCTCAAGCCAGTAGCCGGGCGTGAGCACCTCGATCCGAATATTTAACATCTCTGAAACGGTAACCAGGCCGGCTCCGCTCAAAGATTCAGCGCGGAAGCTGGTGGGCAGGAAGAAAATAGTGTCGCCGACTACGGTGGCTGAACCGTAAAGCGTGGAATCATCATAGGTAAAACGCACGTTGTCGCCGAGCACACTGACAATGGCAGCGGATGCAGGCATGCCGGTCATCAGGCACAGGGCAGCAACCAGTGGTCGCAAATACTTCATTCGGATATGTCCCCCACAGAAAAATCTTGCCTTATTATTTTTTAAGGGTTTACGCAGCTCTTATAGTCAGGCCTGGTACGCCGTTTTTTCTATGTTTGCGCGTGAAGATTACATTACTATTGAAACCCGACTCTGTACAGGATGGATTTCATAACAAAAAAAAGCCGCGCAATGGCGCGGCTTTTTATTATGTAAAAACTGCGGAAAGTCAGACTGTTTTGCGTCTGAACAGGCCGGTCAAACCCAGTGCCGAGATAAACAACCACACAGCAGCCGGCACCGGCACAACGGTAACTTCCAGACCGACCACTTGGGCCTTCTTCTGAATCCAGGCAGTCTCGCCAACGCTAGCGGTACTGGCACTGAGATTGTTCTGGATTTGCGCGATGACTGCGGTATCAGCACCCCACTCAGACAGCAGGTCAATACTGGTACCGCTGCTCCAGTCGGTGGTAACACCCTGAACGTTCAGCCCGGTAACGTCAAAAGTGCTGCTGGCATCACACGTCAGAATGCCACACAGGGTGGTGCTACTCGTGACCTGCAAACGACCGCTGGCCGTCACCTCGGCACCGGCGCCATCAAGGAAATAATCGCCTGCCTCAGCCAGTTCAAAACTGGTGATTTCGTAATTCGGGCTAATCACCTCGACCGTGATATTCAGTGTCTGCGGCACACTGTCAGTCAAAGGCGACCCGTCGTTAGACTCGGCACGAAAATTGGTCGGCAAAAAGAAAATGGTGTTGCCTACGGTCATGGCGGTGCCGTACAGGGTGCTGTCGTCGTAGGTAAATTTGACGTCGTCGCCATACACTACTGCCGACTGCGCCTGAACGGATAACAACCCCAGTGCGGCAGCTGCTATGACGTGATTCATTCTGTTCATGGTACGCATAACTATTTATTAAGGCGGCTTCTTCGTTAGTTCTAATTATCAGCGCTCTTTCTACAGGCGCCTTGCCAGAACTTCCCCCGGCTGCAGTCCTCAATTTGCAGCCACATTCAGCATACTGGGAGGATCGGTTTACCGCAACAATTTTAGCGCCGATTCCGACTGACCGCGGTTATGTTAAATTTTTGTAATGCTATTAAATTCAATCACCTGCGGTCGGATTGTAATAAAGCCTCAACCGGGTGCCAGCGTTCGCCGCAGCGTGTCACCAAAATACCGCAGCAACCAGAGAATGACGAACAGCAACACGGCGCCGGCATACATGGTCAGTGGCAAGCCACCCAAACCCGCGATCAGATGGGGGTTAAGCAAATAAAAGCCTGCCATCACCGCAACAATCGGGGCTGCCACCAGCAGCTTGCCGCGCAGGCCGAGCCCCAGGCCGTGTAACTGAGTAATGAGAAAAATCGCCATGCCACCGAACAGAAACTGTGACCAGATCAGGTCCTGGCCGGGCGACAGGATAAAGGCAGCCACCAGCGCCCCGTGCACCACAAATATCGCCTCCAGAATCATGGTCCAGACGCGGTTTACGTGGAACCGGGTAAAAAACAGACTGCTTTGCAGCAGCAGCAGGAACATGTAGGCAAAGCCGGCCAGGTGCCCGGAAGTGGTTTCCACCGGGTGATACCAGAAGGTGTAGATGATTGCCCAGGAAATGTAGTAGCCGTGATAGCGCTTGATTGCATCGCCGATACCGGTCATGAAGCCCAGCTTTTTGCCGAAAAACATGCCGCGACGGTTGTTCTCCATGATCAGGATGAGAAACAGCATCAGAGTGACCGAACCCATGGAGGTGGCCTCATGCACATCCTGGGCCAGTCCGTCGTAAAAAACCTTGGTCTGGACAATATGCAGCAGAATAAAAAAGCCGTTTACCGCCAGCGCCCATACATTAAAGCTGTGCAAGCCGAACACGTAACGCGGCTTTGCCTGCTTGGCAGAGTAAATGAGATACCAGATAGCGACGATATGCGCCGTATAGGGCAGCCATGCGGAAAGGCGGGTCCAGACGGTGGCATCCTTGAGTTGCCAGTAGTACCACCAGACGCCCTTGTCCTCGACGAACATACTGTCATCGCTGTAGGGGCCAAAAGCCATGATCAGGCCCATGACAAACGCACAGAACAGCAGGCCCCACCAGAAACGGAAAGGCAGAATGCGCTCTGCTGTGCTGTGTTGTTTAGCCGGCGCGGCTGCAGCTGCGACGGCCTCCTGACTTGCGGCCACTGTATTTGCCCTCAACAGTAACGAATACAGTTACTTATTTCGCTACACCCGGCCATCCGGATTCACCGCAGGCACCACGTGGCGGCCTATCAGTTCAATAGCTGCGGCCGGGTCATCGTGAACCCGCAGGGCGATTTCGGTCAGGCCGGCGGCGGCAAACTCCCGCAGTACGGCAATCGCATCGTCAATCGCTTCCAGCCCACCGACAAAGGAAATGTTGCGCAGCATTTTTTCCACCAGCGCATCGGGCACACCGGGAAACTGGTCACTGCCCTGACGCCAGGCCGTGAGAAAGACATCAAACTTGTCGCGCATAAGCCGCAGTTCGTCCGGCGTCAGAAAGGGCGCAAAATACTGCTCGCCGAGATAACCTCGCAGTATCAGTTCGCGGCGGGCTTCACTCCAGGAAGCGGCTGCATCCTCTTTAATGTGCCAGGCCCAGAAATTGCTGATACGAAAAGATTCGCGCGGCCGTTCCGCAGCGTCCAGTGCCGCATAAATATCCGCAATCCTCTGACGCATCAGCAGCACGCAGAAATCGCTGGTCATCAGGCCATCGGCCTGGTCCACGGCAAGGCGCATGCTCTGTAAATAATTGGACGCCACATAAACCTGCGGCGGTTGCTGATGTCGCCATGGCAGTTTGTAGTTCCATGTGGTGTAAAACTCGCCCTGCCGATTACGCGCCTTGTCGGCACTGACTCCGCAAACTATATCCAGACACTCGCGCAAATGACCAATCATGCGCTCGCGTTGCATACCCATGGCCTGAATCACGCCGCCGCCACCGCCAATGCAGATCATCGCGCGGCCGTCGCTAAGCTCATTCAGAGTCTGCAGCGCATTGGACATCTTTAGCGGATGCAGTTCATACGGACTTATCGCCAACGGGCCCAGCATGACTTTTTGGGTTGCGGCTGCCGCCAGCGTCATTGTCATGAAGGGATCACGTCCGTCCGCATAACTGCTCGACCAGACCCCGCGAATACCATAGCTTTCAGCCAGCCGCGCCAGTTCGGCAGCCTGCCGGGGCTCGGCAAACTCATTGAGAATGATGTCGATTTCCACTGCCCGGCAACCGTCCGCTAGCGGTAGGGCTTCTGGTTGCCCTTGCGCACACTGGCACGCATTTTCCGCGCAATATAGCCAGCCATCATGCGCGCGAAAGGATTTATCGGCACGTCAGTGTAGTACTCAGCCTCAAGCCAGTTACGTTCGATCCAGTATTTCTGGTTGACCGAGTCTTTTTGATTGCGCGTCATGTTCTGCATGGCACGGAAGTTCATCAGGTGACGGAACTTCGGCGAACCGAGCTCACCCTTGTTGATCTCCCTGACAAAAGTCTGTGCCACTTCTTCGGCCACCGCCTCCATTTTCGCGCGGTACCTGGGCTTTTTGACCTGCGAGCTGGATATACCAGCGCGGCTGACAACGTCACAGCCCCAGGCATTGGCCGTCTGCTCCAGAAAATCCAGCACCACGGTATGGCCGCCGCCCGATGCAGTCGCCGTGACCACCGCCTTTTTGCCAAAAAAACTCGGCCGGTTGCGCTTGTACATGAAGTACTCAACAAAGTTCTTCATCAAACCGGTGATGTTGAAGGTATGAATGGGCGAACCCAGTATCAGGCCGTCGGCCGCATTCATTCTCTCAGCAATGGGCCCGATCGTCGCGTAATCCGGACAGGCGGACTCGCCGACATTGATGCATTGCAGACACCCGTCACAATAGGGCAATTGCAGCCGGTAAATAAAAACGTACTCAATCTCGACCGGTTGAATGGCTTCCATGCGCTCCTGAATGATGCGCATGTACTTGTAGGTCCAGCTCTCCTCGCACCGAGGCGAGCCAACAAATGCCATTATTTTCAATGGCTTATTCAATATCAGGTCGCCTAAACCAGAAAGAAGGCCAGCGTGCAGGCAAATCCGCCAGTCCATGCCAGCGAACGATACATGCCTTTATCCAGCAGATAGAAGGTGCCATGCAGAATACGAAACAGAATAAACAGTCCGGCGATAAGGTCGACAGTAAATTGCTCCGTGCCGGTCAGATGCGCAACGATTACGCCGGCAGCGAACGGCGGAAAAGCCTCATAGGAATTCTGTTGCGCCCAGTCGGCGCGCTTGGCACGCCCCTCCAGTTTCGCCAGCGAAGCCCGCGGCTGATTGTTGTCGTATTCCTTAGCGCCGGCCTTGGCGAAACCGGCCCATATCAGCGGCAAAAACATCGCCAGTGGAATGCACCAAAAAGCAAAAGTCATTTCCAGACCCGAAAGATTCATGCTCAGACCCTCTCCCCGAGAAAATTACGATTGACTAACGCCGGTTGCGGGTAACGTGACGGGCGACCAGTGCAAAGCCAACCGCAAAAGCGACCAGCGCAAAAAGTATTTCATCCAATAGCGGCGCTTCAACACCCATCAGGCTGACCAGTTTACGCAGCAGCTCAAGAGTGACATTGGCGGCCACTATCATAAGCAGCAATGTAAGCGCCCACGTTGCCCAACGGGCAGTCGCGCCATACTTCTGCTTCATTCTGGGCGCAAAATTCATGCGAAATCTGACTATCGCATATAGCAGGCCTGCCAGAACCAGCCCCAGAGCAATGTCGAGCAACCAGTGCATAGATGCGGCCAGCCGTCACGAAACGGCTGCGGCCGGCACTGTCAGTCGTCAGACTGATCTTGTTTCTGATGCTTCTCAGCATCCTTGCGGTCACTGCGCCAGATGGCATAGAAGCAGCCAAGTCCGACCAGAACAGCGAAAACCGAGACGACGATTTCCATACAATCCTCCTGTCATATACAGGGCCATGCTAGCACGCCTCCACCGTGTTTACGGCAAGCCGCGGGATGTGCAAAATGAGTCGCCCACCCAGCGGAAATATAGACCCAGCCATGCATGCAGACACCCTGATTCGCAGCACAGTCAAAACCTTTACCGCAGTTGTTGCTGTTGCCACTGCAATGGCGGCCCCGGCAGGCGCCGCCAGCCTGCCCGACCCGACCAGCGGCGCGTTCTGCCAGAAAGCGCAGCAGGTACTCGCCAACACCGAAATGACAGGCGCAGTTACCGTCTTCGACAACATGCCGGATTACCGTGCGTCCAAGCCGGCGCCGAAACCTCTGCAGATCTACCAGGTCGTTACCTACGATGAAAAACGACCAATCGCAGTGTCATGCAAGGTCAAAGCAGCGGATCATCTGCGTGCGGTATATGGCGAGGAAGCCGCGGGCGCGCAAAACACCTGCTCTGCGCTGACCCAAATTGCGCTGGATCAGGCCATTCGTGAACTGGATGCCGAGAATCCGCCGGAGGTGGTAGCCCGCGCACGCACCTTTGTTGTCGACAACAACGAGCCTGCGCTGGCCGGCCAGAATTACCTGCAGGACTTTGAACTCAGCTATCTGGACCCGGAAGGCAACGTGCATCTGCAAAGCCCGGGGCTGCAGACCGACTGGGATAGTCTATTGCTGTGGATTTTTCCGAATCGCCTGCGCGGGCAGACCTATTGCCACATCCCGACAGTGTCATATATCAAGGCTCTGGCTACCGGCGCACTGGAACCGGGCACGCTAATTACCACTACCGATGATGCACCAACTGTGCCTCAGTGATGTTCGGGCGCGGTCACCACAAAATCAGGGTCTGAAAAAGTCGCATCGCGCATGCCCCAGGTGTAATCGCCTTCCAGGGCCATAAAGCCGATTAGCACAAGAATTGCTGCGGGCGGCAGCAGAATGGCGGTAATCAGGGCCATTTTTTCCCACATCATGTGCATGAATATGGCAACGATAAAGCCCGCCTTAAGGAACATAAAAAGCAAAATCAGGCTCCAGCGCAAATAGCCCTGAAATCCCACGTAGTCCACCATGTAGGAGAGCGCGCTGAGCACAAACAGCAGCCCCCAGATCCACAGGTAAATCGCAATCGGATGTTGTTGCCCTTCTGCTTCAGACATCGCTCAACTCCCGGCTAACCGGTATAAATCACCAGAGATAGAAAAACGCAAAAATGAATACCCAGACGAGATCCACAAAGTGCCAGTACAGGCCGGCAATCTCGACCGTCTCGTAACTGCCCGATTTATCGTAGTCACCGCGGCGGACCCGATTGGCGATAACCAACAAATAGATTACGCCCGCGCTTACGTGCAGACCGTGGAAACCGGTAATCATGAAAAAGGCCGCGCCGAATTGCGGGGCACCCATGGGATTCCCCCATGGACGCACGCCCTCATCGACAATCAGCTTGGTCCATTCAAATGCCTGCATGCCAACAAATGACGCGCCGAGAGCCGCTGTAGCCAGCATCAACAAAACCGTCACCTTCTTATTGCGCCGGTAACCGTAGTTCACCGCCATGGCCATGGTGCCACTGCTGGTAATCAGGATGAACGTCATGATCGCAATCAGAATCAGCGGTATCGGCGCACCGCCGAAACTCAGCGCGAACACCTCACTGGGATTCGGCCAGGGTATTTGCGACGTGATGCGCACGTGCATGTAGCCGACCAGAAAACAGCTGAAAATAAATGTATCGCTGAGGAGAAAGATCCACATCATGGCCTTTCCCCACGGGGTGTGGAAGGTCTGTTTGTCGGCAGCCCAGTCCTCGACGATGCTTTCTATTCTGCCGGCATTGGCAACTGCTTCACTTGCCATCAGTGCAACTCCTCAGGTCAACAACAGCAGCGTAAAGAACACGTACCAGACGAACAGCAAAAAATGCCAGTACGTGGCACATAGCTCTACGCTCAGCTCTATTCGTTTGACTTCAATTCCCTGCCACGCCCGCACCGTCGCGCGGCTTAATACCGCAAGCCCGCCTATCAGATGCAGCGCATGCAGGCCGGTCAGCAACATGAAAAAAGCGGCGGCCGGCGATGACGCTGCATACAGACCGGCATCGCGCAGCAGGCCCCATGCGGTGTACTGGCCGACCAGAAAAGCGATGCTGAAAAAACCGGCCAGCGTCAGCGCATGACGCACTGCCTTAATCCGGCCGTCGGCCACTGCACGCTTGGCTCTATGCATAAATACGCTTGCCAGTATCAGCGCGGCACTGTTAACCCACAGCAAGGCCGGGTCGCTGACGGGCACCCAGTCCGACTCGGCCATGCGCATGCGGTAGCCAACCACAAACAGGAAAAACACGCTGGTCAGCACCGCCATGAACATGATCAGGGCAGTACGGGCGGCAGGCCCTTCGCCACGACTGCGGTCATGCACCTCACCAACCACGCCAGGCGTCAGCCAGCTTTTTTCCGTGAGCTTGCTGAAAATACTCACGCCATTAATCCCCGCGTGACCCCATGTCTTCAGCCATGTTTATGTTCCTCATCGAAACCACTGGCACCCGGCTCGTCCTGCGGAATGAAGTCGCGTGAGGCGCCGGGCACACTGTAGTCAAACGCCCAGCGGTAAACAGTGGGCAACTTCGACCCCCAGTTGCCGTGCCTGGGCGGATGGTCAGGCGTGCGCCATTCGAGCGTGGTAGCACCCCAGGGATTGGGATCCGATTTAGGGCCTCGCAGACTCATAAACATGTTCACAAAGAACAGAATCTGGGTGACGGCGACGAACAGCGCCGAATAAGTAATGCCTACGTTCATGGCCTGCGCCGATTCCGGTATGAACTCGGTGGGGCCATAGCTGTAGTAGCGGCGCGGCACGCCGAGTATGCCAAGGTAGTGCATCGGCAGATAAATGGAGTAGGCGCCAAGAAAAGTGAACCAGAAATGCCACTTGCCGAGCGTCTCGTTGTACATCTTGCCGGTAATTTTCGGGTACCAGTGATAAATGGCCGCAAACACGACCAGCACCGGTGACACGCCCATCACCATATGGAAGTGCCCTACCACAAAGTAGGTATCGGACAACGGCAGATCGACCACCACGTTGCCGAGGAACAGGCCGGTCAGACCGCCATGGATAAAGGTGAAAATAAAGCCGATACAAAACAGCATCGGTACACGCAGGTGAATATCCCCTTCGTAGAGAGTCAGCACCCAGTTGTAAACCTTGATCGCGGTCGGTACCGCAATGATCAGCGTGGTAGTGGCAAAGAAAAAGCCGAAATACGGATCCATGCCACTGACATACATATGATGAGCCCAGACAATAAAGCTGAGCGCGCCGATCGCCACAATGGCCCAGACCATTTGCCGATAGCCGAAAATATTTTTGCGCGCGTGACAAGCCAGAATGTCCGACACCAGGCCAAAGGCCGGCAGGGCAACGATGTAAACTTCCGGATGGCCGAAAAACCAGAACAGGTGCTGGAACAGTATCGGGCTGCCGCCCTCATGTTCATTCTGCACGCCGGCTTCAAGCACCGCCGGCATAAAGAAACTGGTACCGATCAGGCTGTCGAGCGTCATCATGATGGCGCTGACCAGCAGTGCCGGGAATGCCAGCAGGCCAAGAATGGTGGCGACGAATATGCCCCAGATAGACAGCGGCATGCGCATCAGCGTCATGCCATTGCAGCGGGCCTGCAGCACAGTGGTCACATAGTTCAGACCGCCCATGGTAAAGGCCACGATAAACACGCCCAGCGAAACCAGCATCAGCACAATGCCCCAGCTCGCCCCTGGCGTCCCCTGCATGACCGCCTGCGGCGGATATAAGGTCCAGCCGGCGCCGGTCGGCCCGCCCGGCACAAAAAAGCTGGCCAGCAGGATAATTACCGACAGCAGATAGACCCAGTAACTGAGCATGTTCATAAACGGAAAAACCATGTCGCGTGAACCGCACATGAGCGGGATCAGGTAATTGCCGAAGCCGCCAAGAAACAGCGCTGTCAGCAGATAAATCACCATGATCATGCCGTGTATGGTGACGAACTGGTAATAGTCCGGTGGCGCGATAAATGCAAAGCTATCCGGAAACGCCAGTTGCAGGCGCATCATGGCTGACAGGATCAGTGCAATGACGCCAACAAAGATTGCGGTCAGCGAATACTGAATCGCGATAACTTTGTGGTCCTGGCTCCAGAT
>CAYGKB010000018.1:0-6812 GCA_964350425.1 uncultured Chromatiaceae bacterium
ATCAGCGCCCACAGCAATAGCGAGCCTTCGTGCGCGCCCCACACGGCAGCGACTTTAAATGGCAGCGGTAAATCGGTATTGGAGTTGTTGGCAACGTAGAGGACAGAGAAATCGTCGTTGATGAATGCCGCCACCAGGCAGGCAAATGAGAGGATCAGAAACAGGAACTGGCCATGGGCCGCCGGCCGCGCCAGCGCAATCATTCCGCTGTGCTTAAGCTGGGCACCGAGCAACGGCAGCGCGAACTGCAGGGTTGCCAGGCACAGCGCTATGACCAGGCCGAGTTGGCCGATTTCTGCAGTCAAGCCTTAGTCTCCCTCGGTTTCGTTGGCGAGGGTGCTGGTTTGCCCGGCCGGATGCCCCTGCTCTTCCAGCATTTTGGCGACTTCCGGACTCATGTAATTTTCATCGTGTTTGGCCAGCACTTCGTCAGCGATGAAAATGCCGGTCGCATTGAGTGCACCGTTAGCCACCATGCCCTGCCCCTCCTTGAACAGATCCGGCAGTACGCCGGTATAGGCAACCGTAACCTCCGCAGCGGTGTTGTCGGTGACAATAAACCTTGCCTCCAGGCTGCCCGGAGGACGAACGAAACTGCCGGCCTTGACCAGGCCGCCGAGTCGAAACGGCTGGCCGGCAGCGACCTCGCCCGCCGCAACCTGCTCGGGACTGAAGAAATAGGTGATATTGCTTTGCAGGGCGCGCAATACCAGTACAGCCGCCACAGTCACGCCGGCCAGCACCAGTACCACGGCAGTCAGGCGTTGCTGACGCGGGGTCATGCTGACAACTCCCCGGCGCTTTGCAGCCGCCGTGCAAGGCGCTCGCGGGTCAGCCGCAGACTGCGGCGGGTCAGCCACACGGTCGCAACCAGTACCGTCAGGCTGATGCCAAAAGCGCTCCAGACGTAACGGGCGTAACCGCCCATCTCAACAAACTCATTCACTACGAAACTCCATTAGTTTGATTCAGCATCTCACTGACCCATCTCGAATTTTTTTCACGGTTTAGGATTTGTGTGCGGATGCTGGTAAACAGGATACCGACAAACAGCAACTGGTAGGCCAGGATCATCACCAGCAGTGGCCAGAGCATATCGCCGGCAATGGACGGTGTTTCCAGCTTCATCAGGCTGGGGCCCTGATGGATGGAATTCCACCATTCCACCGAGTAATGAATGATCGGCAGATTAATCACACCGACCACCGCCAGGATACCGCTGGCACGATCGGCCTGGCGGGTTTCCGGCATGGCCTGCCGCAGCAGCATATAGCCGAAAAACAGGAATAACAGTACCAGTTCAGAGGTCAGTCGCGGATCCCATTCCCACCAGGTGCCCCACATGGGTTGTCCCCAGATCGCACCGGTGCACAGCGCCAGAAAAGTAAACGCGGCGCCCGCGGGAGCGGTGGCTGCGGCCACGGCGAACGCCAGTTTCATGCGCCAGATAAGGCCAACGGCTGATGCCACGGCCATCACCGCATAGGCAAACATGGACAGAAATGCACTGGGAACGTGGACGTAAATAATCCGGAAACCTTCGCCCTGCAAATAGTCGGGCGGCGCCACGAACAGCCCGCCGTAGGCCCCGGCAGCCAGTAACAGCACAGCAGTCCAGATAAGCCAGGGCTCAAGCAAAGTCGCCGTGCGATAGAAATGCGGCGGCGAGCCGAGTTTAAAAAACCAGTTCCACATGGTCGGCAAAGGCAGGTCCAGGATTCGCGATGTTCCGCCGCCCGTACGCGGCAGACCGATATTTTACAACAGTTCGGCACGCTCCCCGACTGTCAAACAAGGGTTTTCGCCGTTTTATGTCAGTCCAGGCTGACGCGGATGGCTGCCGCCGTGGCAAACGGCGTCAGCGTCAGTGCCAGCACCGACATACCGGCCAGCAACAGCAGCGGCCCTTCAATACTCTGGCCGCCGGCGGCCAGATCCGCCGAGCGGGCACCAAAGATCAGTACCGGCACGGTCAGCGGCAGTATCAGCACCGCCAGCAGGCCGCTGGCGCGGCGCAGACCGGCGGTAAGTGCCGCGCCCACCGAGCCCAGCAGGCTGAGCGTCGGGGTGCCTATCAACAGGGTCAGAAACAGTGCCTCGCGCCCTGCCGCAGGAATATCCAAACCGAGGGCCAGCAGCGGTGCGAGCAATACCAGCGGCAGTTCCGCCACCAGCCAGTGCGCGGCGGTCTTGGCCAGCAGCAGCAGGCTCAAAGGCTGTTCCGCCAGCGCCAGTTGTTCCAGACTGCCGTCATCGAAATCTTCGCGGAACAGCGTGTTCAGCGACAGCAACGTGGCCAGCAATGCTGCCACCCAGATCGCACCCGGGCCGACCGCCAGCAGCAGGGCTTTGTCCTGTCCTATCGCCAGCGGAAACAGGGTGCAGACAATAATGAAAAATACCGGCGGCATAGCCAGATCACTCCAGCGACGAAATGCCATGGCGAGGTCATGTCGCACAACCAGCACAAACGCGTTCATGATCCGGCACCGCGCAGTTCAATTACCGTCTCACGGCCGGCTTCGATACCGGACTGCTGGTGCGCCGCCAGCAACAGCATGCCATGGGTACCAAGGTGCCTGTCGAACTGTTCGCTGAGCCAATCCCGACCGGTCTGGTCGAGATTGGTAAACGGCTCGTCAAAAACCCACAGCGCCTTGCCGGAAGTCAGTACCCGGGCCAGCGTGACACGCCGGCGCTGGCCCGCCGACAGGTTCGCCAGGGGCAGATCCGCGCAGCCATCAAGTTGCAGTGCAGTCAGCACCGGCTGCAGGCGAATTGCGCTGCCGCTCAGTCGCGCGGCAAACCGGAGGTTTTCGCGGGCGGTGAGTTCATCTTTAAATCCGCTGCGGTGACCGGCATAGGCGAGTGCACTGTGAAATACCGAACGCTGCTGCGCAATCGGGTTACCGTTCCAGCGTATATCGCCCTGCTCCGTTTCGCTGAGGCCGCAAAGTGTGCGTATTAGTGTCGTCTTGCCGCAGCCGTTGGGCCCGCGTAAGGTAATTGCGTGGCCCGGTTGCAGGTGTCCATTGAGCTGGCGTTGCAGACAGCGATCACCGCGCCAGAGATCGACCTGCCGCCATTGCAGGCCTGCGTCTTTGTGGAGACTGTCTGATGAGAACTGTGACAACGCAAACCCCGACCCTGATTTCACTGCTGGCACTGGCCTGCCTGATGCTGCCTGATCAGGCGGCATTGGCTGAACAGCATGCTGCAATTCCGCATCATAGCAATCCTGCCGCAGCAGAGGCCATGCGCGAGCGCTTTGCCGGCCTGCGACTGAATGAGACGCAGAAGCAGGAACTGGCATCGTTGATGGGTATTTACGGGCCGCGCTTGAAGGAATTGCGCGAGCGCGGCGCAGCTGATCGCCGGGCGTTGCTGCTGGCGACTCCGGATGCGCCTGACTACCGTGCGCTGACCGAACGTGTCAGTTCCGAAACCGCGCGCACGGCTGCCGAAACGGTGGTATTGCTCGCTGAGTTGCAGGCCAATGCCTATGCCCTGCTTGATCCGGACCAGCAGGCAACCTACCAGCGTCTCAAGGAGCAGGCGGCAGAGCGTCGGCAGGCTTGTGTTCGTAAAGAGTCCAGCGATACAGATTGTTCACGCAAAGTTCATCACGGACACGCACGAACGCCGGGCGCTCACGGAAAACCGCCTTTGCCACCCCAATAGAGAACAGGTAGGGAATCAGGATGCGCCGCGGTTGATCGCCAGCGGTGGCGCTGATGTGGTCCAGCACCTGCCCCAGTACCTCCGGCCCGAACGGATGGTACATGTGTAACACCAGGTTGCCGGTCGGCAACGGGTAATCCAGTGCATTGCCACACCACAGGCTGATCTCACTTTGCAATGGCGAGCCGCAATAGCGTGCCAGGTTGGCTTCAGCAGCGGCATGCAGGGGCGGCGAAATTTCCACGCCCACTACCCGGCGAAACGGATACCGGGCGGCAACAAACAATGCCCTGCCCTTGCCCGAGCCGTAGTCCACAAAGCTGTAGTCGCGATAGTCTATTTCAAGTGATTCAATGATGTGTCGGGTGACACGCGGCGGCGACCCGAGGTACAGGTTGGATTGCCAGCGATCGCTTTCGTCTTTCAGATCGAGTTCGCGAGTTGGCACCATACCCCCGGTGTCGGTACCGTTGGCCCGATCAAAAGACAGGTCATCGTAAGGTTTGTAAGACAGCAGCCAGATAAGCAGATAGCGCAGCGTCATGCCCAGACCGATCAGTCCGACTGACTCACGAAATACCCGGGAGAAATTATTCCAGCTGGATTGGGATTCCGGCATGACCGCGCCTCCGTTATGCAAGGGGCGGAGTGTAACGGCTATTCGACCGCCTTACTCGGTGACCGAAGTTACGCTGGTGCGAGTGCCGCCGTCGAGCAGGCGAAAGCTGAAGCGTTCGCGAATACCGGTGGATACCTGCGATTTGCCGTCCGCCGTGGCCGGCGTGTACTTAAAGCGCGAAATAGCGTCAATGACGGCCAGGTCAAACAGCGTGTTGCTTGATTTGAGCACTTTGATGTTCTGCACGGCGCCCTGCTGGTTGACCGAAAATTCCACCGTGACGTCGCCTTCCAGCTTGTTCATCCAGGCGCGCCGCGGATAGTCCGGCATGACTTTGATCATGGCCCGCAGTTCGTCACCATCTGCATCATTTTCTGCACTGGTCTCTGTTGCGACCGGCGCCGCCGGGGTGTCGCCATTCTCGGCGCAGACCCGGCAGTTCTCGATGACCACCGTGGCGTCACGCATGGGCATGGCAGGACCTGCCAGCTCGCCCGACCCGCCGACCACCAGGGCGGTATACGGCTGCCCTTCGATCAGATAATCCACCCTTGAGCAGGAGTCATTGCTGCTCTCGATGCTGACGCGGTTACCGCGCAGGCTGACACTGGCATCACAGGTATCAACCACCTGGGTGCAGTCGCACAGCAGTTCGGCACGGGCGGGAGCCATTGTCAGGGCAAGTGCGGCTGCAATAGATGCGCATAAAGCTCTCATAAATATGAGCTTACCATTGCGGGCCCCCATGCGGCTCCGGCTTTTAAACATAACCGTAACATTCGGCTGCTAGTTTTCTGCTCTGATGCCTCCGCAGAGAGGCTCCGTCGGCATATACAGTGCGGGGAAGGAACCATTAACAAACTCATTAAATTGGCTGCAATAGCGGCTTTCAGTGCTTCGGGCATCGGTCATGTGCAGGCTTCGGTAGTGACCCCGGGTAACACGGGCGGCTCGGAAGCAATACTCAGCATCGTTAATACCACCAGCAACGACTCCATCAGCATCGATCTGGGCAAGACCATGGCTGAGCTGGCGGACGGTGATGTTTTTGACCTGAGCACCGAAGCGCAGAGCTTTATTAGCAGTGCCGGTGGGTTGTCCGGGGTCCGCTGGGGACTTATTGCCGGTGACACGTCTGATTTCAATACCAACATTTATCTGACTTCGAGCACCATTGACCTGACCAGCAAACTGGTGGCCAACGCGACCAAGGGCGCCTGGGGCAACTCGATTATTCAGTTGATCGGGAATCTCAATTCCGGCGATGCGACCGGCACCGAGGTCAATAACACTTACGGTCCGTTTGCCGACTCAATCAGTTCTCCAAACTATGCCAGCGGCGGGCACTTCGACTGGCAGTCGGGCGACAGTGGTTTGAATAACCTGGCAGATGGCACCGTTGCGCAGGATCTATACAGCTATACCTTTACCGGCTTTGTCGGCACCGTCAGCGCGTCGCTTGAGCTCGAGAACGCTACACTGACAGCCACGCAACTGACAATCGGCTCGACCGGGTTCAATCCGGATCCGGCGAATCCTGCTACCAGGATCATCGCTCTGCCGGACCTGATTGGGTCCAATGCACCTGAATATGTCGTTTATGAGGGAACTGTCGACAACCAGTTCAGCGTAAAGAACGGCACTACCGGTGCACAGGTCCGCAACCTGAGCTTCTTTAACTCAAACTGGGAGTCGCTCGCTGCCGCTTCATTTGGGGACGGTAACAGCGATGGTATGCCCGATGACCCTGCCGTCATGGTGCTGGGTCGAAACATCAATACCGGGCAGTTGCGGGTACAAAGCCGAAATGCGGCCACCAATACTGTCATCCACAGCGTGGTGTTTTTCTCCGCGGACTGGGTGCCGCTGGGTCTGGCAGTGCTGGAGGACTCGGATGGCAACGGAGTCGCCGATGATCCTGCCGCCGCCGTGCTGGCGCAGCGAACCACTGACGGACGAATCATGGTCGAGTTACGCCGCCTGAGTGATGGTTTTCAGATCGGCAAGTGGGCATTTTTCCGGCCCACCTGGGACGCCAAGGCAGTAACCGCTTTTGTGCCGGCCGGAGGCGCTCCGCAGGTTGCTGTGCTGGGCACAGATCCGGCAACGGGTTTTAGCAAAGTCTGGATGCGTCGCACAACTGACGGCGCGCCGAGTCGCTACTTCTTTTTCGGTACCGGCGTTGTCACACAGGATCTTGGCGTCATACGCGACCTCGATGGCAACGGCACTGCTGATGACCCTGGTATCGTGGTGCTGGGCAAGAAAACCAGCGGTAACAACGCCAATATTGTGCGCATCCGCAGAGTCAGCGACGGCAGCCGCGTTGCCGACTGGCTGGTGATCAACTCGTCATATGATGCAGTCGGCCTGTCCGTCCTGCCTGATATTAATCTGACCGGTTATGAGGACATGGCCGCTATTGCCATTCCGAGTGGCGGTGGCAGCAACCTGATCAAACTCCGCGACCTCGAGACAGGAGCCAACATCGATACGTTGACGGTGACCCCTT
>CAYGKB010000018.1:6822-19351 GCA_964350425.1 uncultured Chromatiaceae bacterium
TAGCGTCTGCTCCCGTCAGGGAGCAGACGTGGAAAACGCAACGGTATCAATCAGGTTGCCATTGGTGATGTCGAAGTACTGGTAGCGTGATCGCCAGTTGCCGCCCTGTTCGCGTCCCTGTGCGATGCGGACTTCATCGGTGCCGTCACCGTTGATGTAATCCGATACACCGCTCAGGTTGACGTCCAGCTCCCATTCACCGTTTGAGCCACCGGGGCTAAACAGAAACCAGGAGTTTGCCCAGGCCAAATTGCCGGTCGCAAGGTCGAATACATGGACTTTATAGACGTCGGCAACCTCGTCCCCTATTCCATCCCAGTAATCAATAATAGAGCCCGTCGCGATAACCAGATATCGGCCACCTCCCTGAGTTTCTGCGATGCCTGCCGACACCACGGCGTCGCAGTCGGGGATACTGTTGTCGAGATTCAACTGAGCTGCGAATTCGTCACCACAAAAATAGTCGTAGGTTGAGTCGTCATTCGAATACCAGTCGCTTTTGGTAGTGATGGTTTTTAGCAGCAACCGGGCACCGTTCTGCGCATTGCGGATCTCGATTCTTTGTTGCCAGACCATGCGCGAAAGCCCGCCGGCCGTTTCGGCGCTGATGGTTTCATTGAAGCCGATCAATTCGGTTCCGGTCGTTGCGGGATAAAAATCCAGCGAATTGAAATGCTCTATCCAGCCGAAATTACTTTCCGGCCCTTCAAACCAGAGCGGCAGCGCGTCGCGCTTTTCAACCCCGTGCGCAACAGACAGGGCCAGCAGCATCAGGCCTGCCATGAATATTTTACGAATGGTCATGAGAGTTCCCCCGGTTTGCGTTGTTGGTGTTTGCAGCAGTATAAACATATTGGCGACCTGGCTTTTGTCAGGCTATCAGACACAATAATGAAGGGGTCCGACATGCGTATAGTTGCACCACTGCTGTGCTTTGCCATTGTGCTAAGCAGCAATGTTTTTGCGGCCGGGAACGATTCGGCTGATCACAGCGGGCATCAGATGAATGGCCACAATACCGAGCGGGATGAGCTGGGTCGCCGGTTGTATGGCCAGAAACACCAGATGACAGCGGATCATATAAAAGAACTGCGCGCCAGGATTCCCCAGTACGAGACTTTTAGCGATGCCCAGATCGCCATGAGCATGACCATGATGGGGTCCAACTACGCCTGGTACCTGAGTGATGATTCCATGAAGGGGTCGCAGGCAGTTTTGTTGTTATCGCACAGCGCGCGTTCCAGTGATCCGCGCATCAAGGCGGCAGTGGAAAAATATGCCGAAGTTTTCCCGCTGGCGATGGCGCCGGGGATGGCCATGATGATGTCCGACCATATCCAGTTGGCATTGGATGACCTGGAGGCTGCCGGTGCTGAAACCATCGTGGTGGTGCCGCTGGTGGCAACGCGCTACAACACCCTGCTCCGCCAATGGCACTACATTTTTGGCAAACAGGAAAATGCCGAATACGTGACCGTACCGCGTGTTAAAAGCAACGCGAAAATCCTGTTTGTCGACCCGCCGGGAGACAGCCCATGGATTGCAGAAATCCTGGTTGACCATGCTATGGAACTCAGCAAGGACCCGTCCAATGAGGTCGTGATCATTGCCGCGCACGGCCCGCAGTTTGAAGAAGACAATCAGAAGGTACTGGCAGAACTGCAGAACCTGGCCGGCATGATGAAGGACGAAGTGAACTTCAGTGAGGTGATTGGTTTCTCCTTGCAGGACGATGCGCCCATCGAGGTCAGAGCGGCTAACGTGGCTCGTCTGCGCGAGACGGTGTCGGCAGCCAATAAGGCCGGCAAACGGGTTCTGGTGGTTACCAACCTGATGGGTTCGCGGTCGATACAGGGCAGCCTGCGCACCGATCTGGAAGGCCTGGACTACGAATTCAACCCGAAAGGGGTTTCCGAGAACCAGACTTTTATTAATGAATGGCTGGGCAATACCATTGTGGATGCGATGGCAGCCGCCAACTGATCGGCATGGTGCATTGGGCGGGGAATCACATCGGGCTGGTTTGACGCGCGGCTTTTGCAGGCCGATCCCTGCGTGGGTCCTGCTTTGTCTGATCGCCGCGCCAACCCAGTCAGCGGAGCGCCCGAATATTCTGCTGATTCTGACGGACAATCAAAGTCCGACACTGCTGGGTACATATGGCAATAGCGATATCAAAACGCCGCACATTGATCGGCTCGCTGCCGAGGGCGTGCAGTTTGACAACGCGTTTTCGGTAAATGGTGTGTGCTCGCCGACGCGGGCCACACTGTTTACCGGGCTGTTACCCTCCCAGCACGGTGTCCACAATGCCCTGCCCGACCGAAACATGCGCGAGGGCAATCAGTTGCCCGCGCGCTGGTCGGCCATCCAGGAATTTCGCACCTTGCCGCAGACGCTGGCTGATGCCGGCTACTACACCGGCCTGATCGGCAAATGGCACCTCGGCACGCATGAAGAGCCGCAACTTGGCTTCGACTACTGGGTGACCTTCGGCAGCGGCCACACCATGAATTTTTACGACGAGGAAATATTCGACAACGGCAAGGTTTACAAAGAACCGGGTCACATGACGGATCTATGGACGCGCAAGGCAGAAGAGTTTATCTCCCGCCAGACGGAGGACCGGCCGTTCTTTTTATTTTTGTCCTACAACGGCCCCTACATGCTGCCACCGGTGGTGCTGAAAGAACCGCGCAACCGGCATGTTGACTACTATCGTGAGAACCCGCCGGCCATGCCGCAGGAACCGGCGCATCCCAATCTGCTGAACATGGCGGGTCGCAATCCCAAACGAGACATCCTGTTTCAGGTGGGTGCCGGCGGCTGGCCGCACCTGCAGACGATCAATAACCGCGACGCCATGATCAACCTGGCCTCTGAAATTAGCACCGTTGACGATGGCGTGGGCCGGATCATGGCAGCTCTGCGAAAGCAGGGTTTTGACGATAACACGCTGGTCATTTTTACTTCTGATCAGGGCTCCCTTTATGGCCAGCATGGCCTGTGGGGCAATACCAGTGCCTGGTGGCCGCCGACCAATTACGATGAGCACATGCGGGTACCGCTGATATTCTGGCACAGGCAGCAGATTCCGGCCGGCCAGCGGCGCGAAAATTTGGTGCGACAGTTCGATTTTATGCGCACCGTGCTCGATTTCGCCGGATTGCAGAACATCGCGATCAAGAATAGTCCCGGGGTAAGTTACGCCGAGTTGCTTACCGATGCCGATGCTGAGGCGGCCGCGCAGGACGTGTTCCATGAGTACGTCACCACGCGTGTTATTCGCACGCCGCGCTGGCTGTTTCAAAAAGCCTTTCTGGTAGGTGAGGATACGCTTTATGATCTGGAGAAAGATCCCCGGCAACAGCGAAACCTGGCCGATGACCCTGAGTTTGCCGCGATCCAGGAAGAGCTGGAGGGGCGGTTAAACGACTTTTTCCAAAGCTACGCCGATCCTCGCTATGATCTGTGGAACGGCGGTACGGCCAAGCTGCGCCTGTTTGGCAAGGACGATGTGCTGTTTAGTGAGCGGTTTCCGGGCTGGCAGGCACCGGGGCTCGGGTTCGAGCCTGAAATATTTACCGACTAGCGCGTTATCGGCCGGCGCGTCTGTTGCGCAACCCGGCCAGCGCCAGCAGACCCGACGCAAACAACCAGGCTGCGGCAGGCGCCGGTACCACACTGAAATGCACGCCGCCAGAGACAATCATCAGTGACTTGTTAATGTCCTGACTGGCATTGTATTCGGTATGGTTGACGATGAATTCAAAGTAATAACTGGTATTCGCCGCCAGTGAAAAATCACCGGTATCAACAAACGTGGGCATGCCCATGCCTGCAGAATAAAATTCTTCTCCGCCAAACGGCTGGTTGGTCCACGAATCCAGGAGCGCTCCTGCACCGGCCGTAACATCGCCTGCAAACAGTGAGATGGTAAATGACCAGGGTTCGGCAGAGGTTTGCAGGTGCAGGTCAAAGGCCGTGACCAGTATATCCGAGCTGCCAACTTCTACACCCAGCCGAATGCCCTCGGCTCCAAGCGCCCCGCTATTGATTATGTAATATGCGGTCAGTTCAGCACGTCCGCATTTGGCGCCAGCGGATTTCGCAGGGTTCGCAGGAATGCCAGTAGCTGATTTTTCTGCGACGCGCTCAGTCCGGCATAGTTATCGCGGGCAACCTGCGCTTCGCCACCGTGCAACATGATGGCTTCATTCAGCGTGAGCGCCCGGCCGTCATGGAGGTAAGGGGCTGTGTCAGCAACGCCCCACAATTTTGCGGTGATGAATTCGCGGTTCTGTTGCGCAGTCGCACCGGCCAGATTTTCGGCGAGTGCGGGGCCCATATCGTGGCGTTTCAGATCTGAGAACAACCGCACAATAACGCCGCCGCGTCCGGACGGCTCGAATGCAGTAGGCGGCTGGGTCAGATCCACGGCATAAAAGCGATTGCGCACCGGCCGGGCCGGAACTTCCGGAAAGCTGTAATGCAGCTCAGCATTCCAGGTATACATTTCGGGGCGATGGCAGTCGGCACAGCCCATTTCGCCAAACAGGTTGCCACCGGCGACGGCATCATTTCCCGAGGGCAATTGCCGCGGGGTTTCCTGGGTCGTGACGAAAATTTCCAGGGCACTGATTTCGCCGATGCCCACTTCATTGATGACGCCGTCCCCGTCGGCATCCACTCCAGCGCCGACCCGCTCCACCGGCTGCATGCCCATATGAAACATCAGCGCGTCGAGATCGAATTCGCGTACCGAGGAAAACTCGCCTTTGCGGCCGAAGGGTTTTACCACCAGATCCGGATCCACACCCTGGACGCCGCTGGTATCGAGCTGGCCCTGCGCGCTCGCGACAATGACGCCGAAGTCAATGCCCTTGGTAGTCAGCGCTACCGGCGTTCCCGGATTCGCCAGGGCCTGTTCGCGCTGTCGCTGCAGCTTGCGGGTCATTTCCTGTGCCAGCAGCTGCACGCCGCCGGTGCCGAACAGTGCCAGCGGGTTTATCAGACGCCCGTTAAACGCGGCAAAGCCATTGCCGGCTGCATCCTCCGCATCAATCGAGCGGGTACCGAACATGGCCGAATTGCTGATACCGCCGGCGCCACCGACCCCGGCCGTGAACGGTACCGTGTCATTGCTCAGTACAGTATGGCAATCCAGGCAGGCCTGCGCATCAAGCCCGTTCACACGCAGAAAGGTACCGTTATTCTGCAAATTTGGCCGCCCGCCGGGTGTGACGGTATCAGCCGGGTTGAGCGGTCCGTCCCCAAAGCCATCACTGCGGCGAAACTGGGTGGTGAACATTTTCAGGCCGGCATGGCGGATGTCGAGCAGCGATAAGTTGCCGGCGGTGATTTCGCTCTGCGCAATACGCGTTTCGGCCGCACCGAGCGCCGGTTCGTCACCGCTCAGGGTCTGCGCCGCAGCGGTGTGGCCGACCAGGCTAAGGCACCAGATTTGTCCCCAGAAAAACGCGTAGCGACTTAACCTTTTATTATCTTTTATAACCACTTACGCCATCTAAATAGAATTACAATTAATATTGCAACCCCAAACATAAACAAGCTGAGCAAGGCGAATGCCGCCGGGTCTTCGGTCCCCGGCAAGCCGGCAACGTTCATGCCCATCAGCCCGGTCAGAAACGACAGCGGCAGGAAAATGGCGGCCACCAGTGATAGCACGTACATACGCCGGTTCTGCTCGTTGGCCAGGCGGCCAAGCAGTTCTTCCTGGGCGAGTATCGCCCGCTCGCGGACCAGATCAAGTTCTTCCAGCGCGCGCGTGATCTGGTCAGCCTCTTCGCGAAACGCCGACATTTCATCGCCGGCGAACAGACTGTCGGCATCGCGGGAAAGCCGCTCCAGCGCATCGCGCTGCGGGGCAAGATAGCGCCTGATCCGGGCAGCCTGACGCCGCAGTGCCGAAAATTCGCCACTGTAGGGCACGGTCTCGTTTCTCGCGAAAGCCTGCTCGGCCTGCTCCACCTCCTCGTCCAGCGAGTCAATGACCGGGGTGATGCGATCGCCCAGGTATTGGGTCAGCATGACGAGGAAATCACCAGGATCGCGGGGCCCCTCCCCTTGCGCCATGGCTTCGCGCAGCCGAGCTACCGACAGCAACTTGCGCCGTCGGGTCGAGACGATGCGATCTTTCTCAATCCATATCCGGATTGACACCATGTCCTCGGGGTCGGCACCGGGGTTCAGGTTGACGCCGCGCAATGTCACCAGCATACCGTTGCCGTGGCGCACTGACCGCGGCCGGCTATCCTCATCCAGCAGCACATCGACGATTATCCGGTCTATGCCGCTGCAGCGACGCAGCCAGTCGCGGGCGTGCGCATTCGTAAAGTCGAGATGAATCCAGCGCGGTGCGGCTGCCGGCGTATCAATGTCCTCCCATTGCAGCGCTCGGCTGCCGCCCTGACCATCCAGTTCATAGGCGCAGACCAGACCATTGTCCGCAGGTTGCGATGCAGTTGTCATGAATCAGATGCCCCGGATTGCCCGGTGATGCGGACGTCAATGGGCGACAGCGAATCCAGGTGCACATCACGCTGCGGAAAGGCAATGGTGATGTCATTGTCGCGGAACAATTCGTCAATGCGGAAGCGTAAATCGCTGCGGATGGAACGCAGGTCCCGTTCGCCGATTGCAAGTACCCAGAAATAGGCGTCGAACTCGAGTGAGTTGTCGCCGAAGTTGTCGAAAATCACCAGCGGTTTAGGGTCTTTGAGCACATGCTCGTCTTCGGTCACGGCCTGCATGATCAGTTTCTCGACGAGCCTTACGGGAGAACCATAGGCCACACCAACCCTCACGCGGGTGCGCATCACGCGGTCAATCAGTGTCCAGTTGACGACAATGTTTTCCAGCAGGTGGCTGTTGGGAATCAGCAGGTGGACGCCGTCCACGCGTTTGATTCGCGTTGAGCGGGTATTGATGGCCTCCACGGTGCCCATGGTTTCACCGATTTCCAGAAAATCACCGATGCGAATGGGTCTTTCCCACATCAGTATCCAGCCACTGATGAAGTTGTTGATAATGTTCTGCGCGCCGAAACCGATACCAATCGCCACGGCACCCGAAATAAAGGCGAATGCCGTTAGCGGTACATTCAGCAATTCCAGAATGGTAAATACGAATACCAGCAGGACCGCAACAAAATAGACACGCCTGGCCAGATGGATCAAATCAGGATTAACGTCTGCGGCACTCATGCGCGCCACCAGCAGGCGCCCCAGCCAGCGCGCCAGCAGCAGGCCGACGCCCAGCAAAGTGGGTACGAGAATAAGCTGCCCTACCGTCAGGGTGCTTTCGCCCAGGGTAAGCACTTTCTGGTCAAAAAAATTCGCTATCTGATCCATGTAGCCAATGTATTGCCACGCTGCAAGGATGGCAACGTTTTTGCGTTATTTGGTCTTTTTTTCGACCGAAACCGTGCCGCCGTCTACCTGCGGCATGTCAGTGGGCTGTTCGCCGGGCTTCAGGTGCGGCAATACCCTGACTTTAGTAGCGCTGTCGTCCGTTTTGTCGAATAGTGCCCCGGCATCAAAGTTGCGTGGTTTTGGTTCCGTCGCCAAGGTATTTTCCGGATCGTTAAAAAAATCCTCCGCCAATGACAGGTCCAGCGGTTTTTTAGTCTCCGCGGGCCGACTATCGCTGGCTGAGGTGCCTTCCGGGTCGGGCGGCGCTGCGGCGGGCGGGTTTTCTTCCGGCTGCGACGGTTGTTCCGGCGTGCAGGCTGCCACCATGCACAGTAAGGTCGCGCTGACCGCAATACATCGTTTAGGAATCATGTGACGTGTCTGCGGCTATCAGGGAAAATCAACTACGTTCAGCAGTGCTACCGGCTTATTAACAGCGCCATAAAACAAATTGCGGATAAAAGCACCGCTGCCGCCATCGCGGATCACCACTTTCGCGCTGCCGTCAGAGCGTTCTGCCAGAACGGCGACATCCCCGCCAAACTGGTCAAAGTCCAGCCGGTCGCTGGCCAATAGCTGCTGCTCAAGCGCAATATCTGCCGCAATCGCTGACGATGTCCAGAGCGACAGCCCAGAAATTGCCAGCAAACCTGTGAGGACGTTACCAGCCTTCATTGGTCAATTTATAGCCTATATCCGAGTTGCAAAAAAGGCTGTCGTTCATATGCGTATAACACCTAAAGGAAGCCCCGCTAATTCCCGGCATCCGATTCGCGCATCTTCTCTATCCTGGCTCGTTGTTTGCGGGCCGCATTAAAATAGGCAGCACGCTGGTACCAGTTCAGATCAGGATTGCCGCGGGCGAGGCTCATATAGGTGCTTGCCATGAGTTCGCGTGCAGCAAGATTGTCAGGTTCATTGGCAACCACGATGTCAAGCAGCTCCAGCGCCAATTGGTGCTCCATGTTGTCTGACAGATTTTGGGCTTTGGCCAGCAGCAGAGAATTTCCGCCGGCGATTTCAGCGAACAACGCATTGCGTTTTGCGGCAGGCGCTGGTCTGAAAGTGACGGGATTGCTGCTGTAATAACCGGTGTAGTTCTTGTATAGACGATTTACATAGGTTTCACGACATGCCGTGAACATCGATGTCAGCAACGGGTCGGCAGAAAACTCCGCCGGCATGGTCACGGCGGCGAGTGTTTGTTCGCGGTTTAAGCCTTGTCCGACCAGTTCGCGCACACGCGCTATCAGCCATACTGTTACCTCGCGCATGGCCTGCAGGCTTTCCAGCGTGGTGTCTTCCAGGCGACCGTGTCCGGGCACGAGAATCTGCGGGTCCAGCAGTTCAATGCGATCAACGGCCGCTACAAAGCCTTCGGCATAACCTTCCGGCATAACAGGTGAGCCCAGATTGGCATTGTTGAGATCGCCGATAAACAGCACACCCGCATCGGCAACTTCCACCAGTGTGGCGTCGCTGGTTTCGCCCATGGCGTGATAGAGACGAATTTTGCGACCGCCGAGTTCGAGCGTGTGGGAATCCGCATAGGTGATATCCGGGTAAACAACCGGCGCTTCCCTGACTTCGCCCAGCACCTGCTGGTTCACATGCTCAAGTTCCTTCAGGTTTTTCAGGTTCCAGACCAGGTTTTCTTGCGCGACAAACTCCACACCGGGCGCCTGAAATGCAGATGCGCCATCCACATGGTCATAGTGGTAATGCGTAAAAATTACGTAACGGATCGGCTGGCTGCTATGGCGCCGGATATCCTCCAGAAAGGCCTGACCCAGTTCGGGCGTCATGCCGGTATCGATTACGACAATGCCTGCAGCAGTCACCACAAAACCCATATTGTTGGAGGCATAACCGGTTGCGGCAAAGACGCCGTCGGCAACCTCGACCACCGCCCTCTCCGGCATGGGCTGCGCCAGCGCAGCGCTGGTATGCAGACCAGCAAATGAGCTTACGAGCACGGCGGTAAACAACACTGACAAATTGCGCATGGGCTTCCCAAGTTTTTTAGCAGAGCATATTAAACACACAGACCTTAGTAGGTAGTTATACATAGTTGTATGTTTTTGTACATCCATGTATTTTTCTGCCATGCCTGACCCTATTACTCAGCCCAGAACCGGTAACGTGATTCAAAGCGCCAAAGTTGCCAGCCGGCGCAGTGAGGTGCGTGAGCGGCTCCTGGAAACCGGTGCGCAATTGTTTGCCAGTCGCGGCCTGGGCAGCGTCAGCGTCGAGGAACTGCTCGATGCGGTGGGCATTTCCAGGGCAACGTTCTACGGTTTTTTCGCCAACAAAAGTGAGCTGGCGGCTGCCGTGATGCTGCCGGTATTTGCTTCGGGTACGGCCGCGCTGGCGCGCAAACAGCCGCAGGATCCGCGTGCCAAAGCAGAACGCCTGATCGACATGTACCTGGAGCTGTGGGACAAACATCGCGAAGCCCTGTTGCTAACCAGCATGGTTGACTCCACGGTGTTTCCGCTCATCCGCAAGCCGCATGACGAGTTTGGCGTGGCGATACGGGATATGTTGCAGCCCGTTGCCGATGCAGGCTTGCTGCGCATTGCGGACGTGAACCTGACCTATCGGGTGCTGGCTAAAACCGGCATACCTTTACTGCGTCTGTACCAGTCGCTGCCGGATTTTAAGTCGGTCTATCGCGAGGCAATGCTGGCACTGCTGCTAAAAACTTAATGTTTTAACTGTTAACCACGGCGCATAGCCCGGGGATTTGAAAATGAACAAACTGATTGCAATCGTACTCCTGCCGAGCGTTTTTCTGGCGGCCTGTGCCGAGCCCGCCGGCAACTCTGCCGCTGGCGACAATGCTGCTGCCACCCTGCCCTCGCAGGCCTGCGCCAACGCCAGCCGGGGAGACTTTAGCGGTACCTGGGTCCTGAACACGGATCGCGGCGCCAACCTGGGCATGATGAAAGCTGTCAAGGAAACTATTGTGGCGTCGCAGACGGAAGATGCAGTGACCTTTGCCATGACTGATGTGTTTGCCGGGATGACAACCGAGCGCACGGTTGTTTACGACCTCAACGGGACGACCGTACCGAACAAGGCTGCCATGGGTGCTGAAAGCCAGACTACGACTCGTTGGGACGGTGCCAAACTGGTAACCATCTGGGCGGCCGAAGGCGCGATTGCGGGCACCGAAGAGCAGCGCACCGAGACGCGCTGCCTGACTGACGGTGGCGCGACCCTGAATGTCACCATGACCAAGGCGGGCAACCCTGATGCGGATGAAGCCATCTGGTTTGTGTTTGAGAGGTCTGAATGAAGTCAGGCAGCATTTTTGCCGGCCTGGCGGCGGCGGCTGCGCTGGCCGGCGGCGCTTGGTGGCTGCTGGGTGATGCGGACGGTAATGCCGATGAGTTGTTGGTCGCAAGCTACACGCAGGCTGAGACCCGCTCAATCGCTTCCAACATTCTGGCGACCGGTATCATCCGGCTGCGGGTCGGGGCAGAAGTGCGCATCGGTTCCCAGTTGTCAGGGATCGTTGAAGAGCTCAACGTGGTGGTCGGCTCACAGGTCAATCAGGGCGATGTTATCGCGCGCATCGATGCGCGCAGCCTGCGATCACGCCTGGAACAGGCCAACGCACAGGTGCGTGTGCTGCGCCAGGAAGTGCAGCGCGCTGAAATTGAACTGGAACGTGCCCGGCAACTGGCGGTAAAAGGCCTTGCTCCTGCCAATGAACTTGAGGACAGGCAGCTTGACCTGGCCGATGCCCGCGCGCGCCTGGATAAGGCGCATCGCGACGCCGCCGTTGTCGAAACGGATTTGCAGTATGCGGTGATCAAGGCGCCTATCGGCGGCACAATCGCTTCTGTCTCGACGCAAAAAGGCGAGACCGTAGCTGCCTCCTTCGAAACGCCTACCTTTGCGACCATCATCGCGCGGGATGCTCTCGAATTGGTTGCCATGGTGGATGAAACCGATATTGGCACCGTTGAAATCGGCAACCCGGTGTTTTTCACCGTGGAAGCATTCCCCGCTATCGAATTCGCGGGCACCGTCAAGCAAATTGCGCCCAAGGGCACGATCATTTCAGGCGTGGTCAATTTCGAGGTGATGATCGAGATCGATTCACCGGTGGACCGGCTGCGTCCCGACATGACAGCCAATGTGTCGATCCGCACAGCCGAGCGCGAAGCGCTGGTATTGCCGAGCCGTGCCATTCAGCGTGACGGCTTTGAGCAGTACGTATTGGTCGAGCAGGATGGAGAACTGGTGCGTCGCAGCGTCAGTGTGGGCAGCCGGGAAGCCGGCTTCAGTGAAATTCGCCAGGGCATCGGGCCCGGTGACAAAGTCGCGCTGCTGCAGCGCGCCGCAGAACAGAGCTAGCGCCATGATTATTGAAGTCAGAAATCTTGCTAAGACCTACCGTCGCGGTGACGGCACGCCAGTGCCCGCACTCAGGGACGTCACGTTCAGCATTAGCAGCGGCGAGTTTGTCACGATTCGCGGCAAGTCCGGCTCCGGCAAATCTTCATTGCTGAATATCCTCGGCTGCCTTGATACTCCTACATCCGGTACCTACCTGCTGGCCGGCGAAGATGTGTCGCGCTATGACGACCGGCAACGCTCCCTGGTGCGGAGCAAGCAACTCGGTTTCGTGTTCCAGTCTTTCAACCTGCTGCCACGCACTACTGCGCTGGAAAATGTCGAAGTGCCGGCGCTGTATGGTGAACACACGGTTGATCGCGCCAAGGCCATGGCGTTACTGACGCGAGTCGGGCTCGGCGACCGCGCCGACCATTTCGTTTCGGAATTGTCCGGTGGTGAGCAGCAGCGCGTGGCAATTGCGCGGGCATTGATGAACGATCCGCCGGTGCTGCTGGCAGATGAACCTACCGGAAATCTCGATTCGGCTGCAGGCGAAAGCGTGATGGAGCTGTTGACGGATTTGCACAGGGACGGTCGCACCATACTCATCGTTACGCATGACGAGGCGACCGCAGCGTATGCCGGGCGCGAATTGCTGATTGCCGATGGCACTATCGCTTCTGACCGGGCGCAGCAGCCTGCTCCTGCATCGGGGGTTGCGTGATGAAATTTTCTGCCAGCCTCGC
>CAYGKB010000019.1:0-18941 GCA_964350425.1 uncultured Chromatiaceae bacterium
GTATGAGTGACGACATTATCGGGTACTTTAAGGAAATGGCTGAAGATACGGGCATCCCCTACCAAAGCCTTATTAACTTGTACCTGAGAGACTGCGTTGCTCACAATAGGAAGCCAAACCTTTCATGGCGTTAAGGCGCTATAACCAGTTGGGGCATTCGCTCCTTTCAGTCGCTGGACGCGCTACTGCGTAGCGCGCCCCTGCCCAAGGCGTTAGGTGTCAGGCAATTCCAATGAGTCATCCTTTCCGTGTTGCCTATACCTATGATTTTGGCACCTTCGCTATCATGAAATCGTTGCTGGAGAGCGAAGGTATCTACGTCTTAGATATTGCTATCGGCGGTAATCTTACTATCGCCGGCGCTGACCAAGGCTACTATGTAGAGGTGGCCACAGAACAAAAGGAAAAAGCCCGTCGCATACTCAGTGAAAATGAATTTGGTAAAAATGTTCTGGGTGATGACACCTAACCAGTTGGGGCATTCGCTCGCTGGCGCTCGTTGGACGCCGTGCTTCGCGCGCGCCCTTTGCCCAAGACTCTAGGTGCCTGCGTGAACCAAGTTCAAGAGCAACTCGGCGGCTGCGCATGTGGGGCTGCCCGTTACCGAGTTACAGGAACACCACTTAGCGTCCACGCGTGCCACTGTACTGATTGCCAAAAACTCTCCGGCTCTGCCTTCGGTCTTTCCATGGTTCTCAATGCAGCCGATATCGAACTAACTAGCGGCATTCTCGAAACCAATATATTCAGTGCAAGCAAAAACCTTATGCACCGTCATCATTGCCCCAAATGCGGCGTAGCCCTGTGGTTTAGTTCACCCGGCTACGAAGGCATTGTGGCACTTAAGCCAGGCACGCTTGACGACACCTCCACTCTTAAGCCAATTGCACACATGTGGATTCGCAGTGCACAACCGTGGCTCGTCATCAGCGATGATGTTCCCGTATTCGAAGAACAGCCATCATTTTCGGAGCTCATTGAGTTGGCGCAGAATGTTTACGGTACCTAACCAGTTGGGGCTATTGGCCCGCTCCCCGGGCGGGGCGAGCCGCTTTCATGATGCCCTGTGCCAAAGGCGCTAGGCAGCATGAGAAGATTAATAGCAAACGGATTGACCGGTATCGGGTGCATCATTCTCAGCAGCGGGGCGTTTGCACAGACATCAAACAATACAGCTAAAGCAAGCTTAATAATTGACGCGATGGTTGAGTTTGTCTACCTCGTAGAACAAAGGTGCTTAATAAAGATTCCGGAGCTAGAAGGTTATATTGTTCCGGTCCGGGAAAAATGGTTTGAAAAGAATGCACATCTAATCACTACCAATAGAAATTTGAAGTCACTTGTCTATGAACGGGTTATTCCTGAGATTTCTAATCGTGAGGAAGCGGATAACAGACGGATAGAAACGGAAGAAACCGCAAAGGAATATGCTCAAGACACGTACAAGACGATACTTCAGTCTGGCCCAGAATCAGAAACATATAATTGCAGGACTGTTGTGGGTGGCCTTGTGACAGGAAAGCCTGATGTAGGTCAGGTACTTGAGGCACAAGGCATTAGCTCTAGTGCGTTTATTAAGTATGTTGAAGACGCCATTTCAAAGACGGACTACGTTTTAGATTCTAGTGAATAGAATTTTGCTACCTAACCAGCTGAGAAAAACCAGTCGCTTCAATCGTTGGACGCTATGCTTCGCGCACGCCCTTTGCCCAAGACGTTAGATTACTCCGTGAACATCGTAGAAATAGTCTTTTATCTGATTGTTGCGGTACCAATTGTAGCGTTCGTTCAGGCGATCTGGGTACAGAGCTATAACAGAGCCTTCTTTTATGTTGTTTGGTACGGAGCGCCGTTGTTGTTTATGGCAAACTGCCAAGGCTGGAGCACAAGCGACGGCGCCGTAAAGCAATGCCTTATAGATACCTTTTTTATGAGGGCGATAGCAGATTTTCTATACCTCATGGTATTTGGATCAGTCGTGCTACTAGGTATTCCTGCTATTTTCTATACTCTATTCGGCTTGTCTTTGGGTACATTTTTTTCAAAGCCTGATAAGAATGAGAGCCTTCATTAGAGTACCGTCACGGTATCAACCGCTGGTAGGCGCTTCATTCTCGGCGATTGGTTTCTATCTTGTCGGTGAAGAACGGGAACTGGGCGGCATCTTTTTTTTCATCTTTGGCTATGCCGTCGCAACTTCGAATCTAAATATCTTCAGACCAAAGTTTCGAGTGGTGGCTCTTTTTAGTTGGTTTGCTTTCTCGTTTGTATTTCTATGGATTGTTGACCTTTTCTATATGGATGAGAGACCCAGATTCTGGACATGGCTTTTGGATAACTGGATAGCAGTGCCAATCGTTATAGCGTTTCTGATGTTTCGAGCTTGGTTTACTTTGTCCGAGCCACCAGCAGGAAGCGATCAATGAGTTCTTGTATAGGTAATTCGCCCTATAGCCGGTTGGCGGAGCTATGAAACCGCGAATCAGCATGATCACTCTGGGCGTACAGGATGTTCAGGCCGCTGCTGAATTCTATGAAAAAGGCCTGGGCTTTCCTCGTATTGAATCTGAGCCAAGCATTGCGTTCTTCAATCTCAGAGGTTGCCTACAACCCTCACTTGTGGATCGGGCCTGCTGACGAGGCATAACCGGTTGGCGCAAACCATGCCCGCTAATTGAGGAATACATCTATGGCACAGTGTCCGAATTGCAATGGTACAGGTCGTGTTGTTTCTCAGGTTAACCCCCATGATGTGAACAAAGTCGGCGCGGGTATGGGCATGCACCGCTGCGGCCGATGCAATGGTCAGGGCGTTATTCAGGGCGGTTCGGGTGGCGGTGGCGGACAGCAGCTGGGAGACGGACTAATGGCAATGGTCGCTGGTCTGTTTCTGCATCCCAAATGGTCCTTAGTCGGATTCTATCTGATCAGTTTGGTTTTTCTTGGGGTGGTTGTTGAAACATATGACGACATGATTGCAAATCTGTTAGGTCTTGATATTAACGCCTCTTCGACAACTATCGGTCTGAATATATTTGTGTTTGGCCTGCCAATGATCGTGGTTGTATTACTCAGAAAAATAATCCCCATAGTAATGAAGTGGACATTCTATATTGCGATTGGCGGCATAACGCTGGCTTTCATTGGCGGAATAATTTGGGGCGTTATCCAGCGTACGGCAGCGAACTAAGCGACTCCGAAGCATAAATGGGGTCAGAGTAAAGCTCGCGGCTTAAGCCTGGTCCTGGGCGCGCAGAACGGCTAGGGCTTTTTCCAGCTGAACCAGCAGTTCAGCGTCCACAAGCCGATTCGCTTCGGTATCAAATATGTCGTGAAAGCCGGGCAGCGATAGTGCTGCCTTAACATCGCCACCGCCGAACGGTGCGGACTGAATTGCCTGATTCAATACACTGCCGGCGCCGCCGGGGCCCGGTGAGGTAGCCAGCATGACCATCGGTTTGCCCTGATAAACCTTTGGATCAATGCGCGACGTCCAGTCGTAGAGATTTTTATAAGCAGCCGTATACGATCCGTTGTGCTCCGCAAACGAAATCAGCAGTCCGTCGGCGGTGCCGATTTTGTGAAAGAAGCGCTTTGCTGCCTCCGGCTGGCCAAGTTCTTTCTCTCTGTCTTCGCTAAACAACGGCATTTCGTAGTCATTGATATCCAGAATTTCAATTTCGGCATTGCGAACCAGGCCGGCTGCATAGGTGACCAACTGCTTGTTAATGGAGTTGCGGCTGCTACTCGCCGCAAACGCTATGATTTTCATCTTTGTTCTCATGTGCACGCATTAAAGTTCACTGGTCAAATTCCGTTACCAAGCACCTGATACCGTAAACGCATTGAATTTTCATTCAGTGGTTTAGATTCCAGCAGTTTCAGCTCCGGCACCTCTATGTCGTCGCCAAACACCGGGACGCCTGTGCCAAATGCCACCGGTTGCAGGTCAAACACTATGTTATTAACAAGCTGTTCGCGCATGAAAGAGCAGGCTATGGCGCGGCCACCGCCGATCATGGCCTCTTCCACCCCGGCTTGCTCAAGAATTTCCAGCGCTTCAGCAGGCGACCTGGCCTGTATCCAGCCGGTACCCGCAGTGTCTATATCCTGCGTTGACAGCACAATTTTGTGGCGTGGATGCAGGGCGGCCCCCATTGGATCATCCTGCAACTGCTCGAAAGAGGCGCGGCCGGCGACTACATTGTCTGCGGCGTTGACCAGCGCACACCAGTCTTCCCAGGCACCTTCCGGAAAAAGGGGTATGCCTTGTTTGTCAGCAATGAAGCCGTCAATTGAAACGGACAGAAACAGTGTTGTATTCATAATAATTGCCTTCGCGGTTTTAGTTGCAGTACCGGGATCTAAGCCGGCTTGTGAAACTCAATGACGTTGCCGTCCGGATCACGCACAAACAGGAACTCCCTGCCATCGGGCAACTCAACGGTCTCCGTGATCGGGATACCCGCGGCCGACAACTGCTGCTCAACTTGCCGCCGATCCGTAATCTCCAGAGCAATGTGGGTATACCCGGTATGCTTCTCCGGCACATCCATCAATAGATTCTTTTCTGACGCAGACTCGGAAGCATTCAGGATGAAATTGATATTAATGCCGCTTGGATGCTCCATGACGGCAACAGGTTCCGGCCCGATGGGACCGGCGATGAACTCAAAGCCCAGCAATTTATAGAACTCCCTCGATGCGTCCAGATTACGCGCGCGTAATCCGACATGATTTATCCCGGTTATCTGCTGCATCTCCGTCTCCTGAATATTTCATTGGCCTGGTCAGTGGTATAGATAATAAATAATCGACGCTGATCCAAAAATACGGCAAAATAGGACTATTCGTCCCATATATGGGACATTGCCTGAGCCTCGCCCATGCTGGATCTCAACGATCATCACTATTTTGTGCAGGCGGTAGATCACGGCGGTTTTGCCGCTGCCGGCCGGGCACTGGATATTCCCAAATCAACCCTGAGCCGGCGCGTCATCAATCTTGAAGCCCGCCTCGGCGTGCGGTTGATTGAACGAACCTCAAGAAGCTTTGCGCTTACCGACGTAGGCCGGGATTTTTATCGTCACGCCAAGGCCATGCTGGTGGAGGCGGAGGCGGCTGAAGATACTGTCATGCGGCGCCTGTCCGAACCGAGTGGAACTGTTCGTATTACCTGCTCATTCGGAATGGCGCGTTTTCTGTGCGACTTACTCAGCAGGTTTCTGACCGAGTACCCCAAGGTAAACCTCATTCAGCATGCTACTAATCGGAATGTCGACCTGATTGAAGAAGGCTTCGACATAGGCGTACGCGGGCATAGTCAACCGCTTCCCGACTCCGAGCTTATCCAGCGCCACCTGACCGCTACGCCCTGGCATGCATTTGCAGCGCCGGCATACCTTGAGAAATCAGCAGCACTGGATCATCCCGATGAGTTAGCCTCACATGCAACGATCGCGCTGGGTTCTCGCACCGAGAATTTATCCTGGACAATGAGCCAGGACAGCGGCGCAGAGGTTGTTGTACAACTTGTACCGAGATTGCGCAGTGACGATATGGACACGCTAAAAGCGGCGGCGGTCGCCGGGCTTGGCATTGTTTCACTGCCCGCTTACATTGCGCGCGAACAGGTTGCCAGCGGCGCACTTCGTCGTGTACTGCCCGATTGGACTACGCAGAAAGCACAGATAACTCTGCTGACACCATCGCGAAGAGGGCAGCTACCTTCGGTGCGCGCGCTGATCGAATTTCTCGCCGCGCAGTTTCCGCAAATCGTTGCTGGTCAATGAACGCTGCCGGCCAATGCTCAACGCATGCATAGATGCCCCGGAGCCAGCGCGGCCATATCGCTGCTTTCGGTCGCTGGACGTGGCCAACGCCACTGTTGCAGACTTTAACTACCAAAGAATGTACAAACAGGAGCACCAATGAAAAATCGTGATTTGCCCGCATTGGGAATAGCAGTTTTGCTCGTTGCATACGCCTCCGCTGCAGGTGCGCATGAAGGCGCAGGTATAACCGGGGGATTCATCAGTGGCTTTCTTCACCCAGTTCTTGGTTGGGATCATGTTGCCGCCATGGTCGCTGTAGGGTTGTGGGGAGCATTCCTGGGCAGCCCCGCTATCTGGATTCTGCCTGTTGTCTTTCCTCTGGTTATGGCTTTTGGCGGAGCGCTGGGCGTAATGAACTTTCCGATCCCTGCGGTGGAAACAGGTATTGCTGCATCTGCCGTTGTATTAGGAGCGATGGTTGCTTTCGCCGTACGTCCGCCCATCTGGTTCGCAGCAGTAATTGTAGGTGCATTTGCAATTTTTCACGGTCATGCTCATGGCACTGAATTGCCAAATGCTGCAAACCCATTGGCTTATAGTTTCGGGTTCGTTCTGTCCACGGGATTGCTGCATTTGTCCGGTATTGCTTTTGGTCTGCTTGTTCGCTGGCCGGCCGGCAAGGTGGCAGTTCAGGCCGGTGGCGGGTTAATTGCGCTGGCAGGCGTCGGTTTCCTTACCGGTATTGTATGAACGCAAATCGTCTGGCCGTTGTTTGCCTATCGCTTTTTTTACTTCCTGGAGCATCGTTGGCTCATAGCCCAATTGAGGGCCTTGGGAACTTCTACAATGGCTTGTTGCACCCTGTTCTGGTACCAGCCCATCTACTGTTATTAGTGGCTGCAGGCCTATTTCTGGGTCAGCAAGGACCAAAATCTATTCCGTTCGTATTGGGGACTTTTGCTTTCGCAATAACTTCGGGGCTTACAGTCGCATGGTTTTCCGTTGCCACAGAAACGGAGACTTATATTTTGGCCCTATCGGCAGCTCTTGGTTTGGTAATTGCAGTTGGGCCCAAGGTCGCGATGCATTGGTACATTCCTGTGACTATGTTAGCTGGTTTCCTCTTAGGCATGGATTCTGCGCAGGAAGAACTTTCGGGCAGAGAAAAATTTGTTGCCTTGTTTGGCAGCGGCATAGTTATCTACTTGTTGATTCTCTACCCAATGTCGTTGGCAGAATATCTGCACAAAAAAGCGTGGCAGAGAATCGGCGTAAGAGTTGTTGGGTCCTGGATTGCAGCGAGCTCACTGCTGGTTCTGGCCTTATCTTTCTCATCCAAAAATCCGGCGTGAACGATCTAATTTATGCTTATGAATCTGGTCATTTCTGCGGCACTGGTCGGCGCGGGTCTGGTAACAGGCTTGTTGTTTGCGTTCTCTAATTGTGTGCTGCAGTCGCTCGCCGACCTTTCCCCCGAAAATGGCATGTACGCGATGCAGCGTGTGAACGAAAGAATTATCAACCCGCTGTTCCTGTTGCTGTTTCTGGGCACACCGGCATTGTGCGCTGTGATCGCTGTGGACGCCCTGCTGGCAACGGACACCCCCGGAGCAGCATTCAGGCTGGCCGGCGCAATTGCTTATATAGCGGGCCCGTTTGGTATCACGGTGCTGTTCAACGTGCCGCTCAACAATGGACTCGCAGCCGCAGAACCGGCTGCTGCCCAAGAAGCCTGGCCGGCATATCAGAAGCAATGGCAGCGATGGAATCACCGACGAACATTTATCGGGGCTGCCGCAATCGCACTACTTGCAGTCGGCCTCGGGGCCTCTGGTTAAAATAACCGCCTGGTCAATCGCACCGAACCGGTCAGGGCAGCATGACACTGGAACAAAACCTGCAGCAGGAATGGGATTCAAATCGAGCCGCTGACGGTTGCCGTTTCTGCCTGCCCCGTGACGGGATTGATGATTTCATGATCGAGATATCGCGCCTGGCGATCTCGACTTTGTACCTGGAAAAAATTCAAACCTATCGCGGCCACTGCGTGCTGCTGTTCGATCCACGGCATGTCACCCGGATTGATGAACTCAGCGCCGCCGAGTGGCAGCAGTTGTCCGCCGATATCCGGGCCGCAGAGCTGGCGCTGATCGAAGTGTTCAATCCTGATCACATCAACATTGCCAGCCTGGGGCAGGTGGTGCCGCATCTGCACTGGCACATCGTGCCCCGCTACTGTGACGATCCGCGCTGGGGTGGCCCTATCTGGACCACGACTGCGGCGGAAATGCAGAAGATATATCTGGATACCGGTGAGTACCTGGAAATTGCGGCATCTATCCGGCAGGCACTGGCAGATGACTGAGAAACCGTCAGCAAATGAATTCGATGTGATTGTTATCGGCTCCGGCATGGGTGGCATGACGGCCGCGGCTGCGCTTTCCAGGTTTGATCACAAAGTCCTGCTGCTGGAGCAGGCGCAGCAGCTTGGCGGACTGACGCACACGTTCAGCCGTAATGGCTTCACCTGGGATGTCGGCCTCCACTATTGCGGCACGTTCGGCCCGGACCAGCTTGCCGGCCGCACGCTGAACTGGCTCAGCGGCGGAACCATCGAGTTCAGCTCGGTCGGCACCGTCTATGACACGCTGCACTTCCCGGATGAGTTTGAAATAGCCGTGGGGCGCCCTGCCGAGACCTACAAGACGGAGCTGAAAGAGCGCTTTCCCAATAATGCTGCCGAAATAGATGCCTACTTTGCGGCACTGCTGGCAGCCGAAGAAGCCGGGCACATGGCAAGCGGCGAGCGCGCCATGCCCGAACCGTTCCGTTCCGCCCATCGCTGGTGGAACAACAACAAAATCAGGCGCTGGTGCAGCCGCACCACCGGTGAGGTGATCGCCGAATACATCAGCAATCCGCAACTCGCGGCCGTGTTGTCGGCGCAGTGGGGCACCTATGGCGGCAACCCGAAAGAAGCAAGCTTTGCCATTCACGCCATCATCATCGGTCACTATCTGGAAGGTGCGCGCTACCCGGTGGGCGGCGCCGGCGCGATTGCCAAAGGACTGGTGCCGGTGATCGAAGCGGCGGGTGGCAGCGCGCGAGCCGCGACAGCGGTAAGCGAGATTCTGCTTGCCGATGGCAAGGCTGTGGGGGTGCGCACTCAGGCCGGCGATGAATTCAAAGCGCCCCATGTCGTCTCGACCATCGGCGCGGTGGAAACGGTGCGGCGGCTGCTGCCGCAGGAGATTCAGCAGCAGGACTGGGCGCAGGAGATTGCGACTTTCAAACCGTCCATCTGTCACTTCGATCTGTTTCTCGGCTTTGAGGGAGACATCGCCCGGCATGGCGCGACACGCTCCAATCACTGGTTCTACGAAAGCTGGGACACCGGCGATGCCATCTGGACCGCGGCAGACGATGAACCGATCAGAATGATGTTTGTGTCGTTTGCGACCCTCAAAGACGCTGGTCATGACCCGGGTCCGCGCAACCGCCACACCGCCGACATGCTGGTCTGGGCCGACTGGTCAGCGGTGGCGGAATTTGCTGATGGCGGCGCCGCGCGCCGCCCCGCTGAGTGGGCAGCGTTCAAGCAGCGTGTCGAAGCAAAAATGCTGGACCTGTTTAAGCAGAAGTTTCCGGGGCTGGCACCGCTTATCACCTACCACGAACTGGGTACGCCACTCGCAACCGCCGACTTCACCGGCCATGAGCAAGGCGGGTTCTATGGTATCGAAACCACTCCCCGCCGCATGCTGTCGGACGCACTCGCGTTTCGCACGCCCGTACCCGGCCTGTTCCTGGCAGGTCAGGACGTGGTAACTCCCGGAATCGCCGGAGCACTTGCCGGTGGTATGCTGGGCGCCGCGACGATCGATCCGCGTATTTTTCGGAAGTGGGGATAATGCATAAAAGCTTTCCTGCAGCTTTAGCTGCAATCTGCCTGACGTTGACGACCTTGCCGGCAACCGCACAGGACATTGACGGTGTCATTGAACATCCGATGATCAAGCGCTACCCCGGCCAGGTCATCGCCTGGCAGCATATTGAAAACTACCAGCCATACAAAGTGGCCGTGGGGCCGGTTACCGGCTACCGCGCTATCGGCGACTGGATAGAGACCGAAGGCCGGGTCACCCGCACTTTCTATAAGTACGAAGGTGAGGACCGGAGTTATTCCGAGGTCTATAAAAATTATCTTGATGCGCTGACAGCCGAGGGGTTCGAGATGCTCGGCTCCGGCATGTCGGCCGATCGCAAAGGCACGGCTATCGGCTCGCGCCAATGGATGGAGGTGACCTTTCGCGAAAACCCGGCAACCAAACCCGGGGCGGTCGGCACAATGTTCTCGGGCACGTCCTCATCGGGCGGCGCGGGCGCCATTGTCGCCCGCAAGGAACGGGCCGAAGATACAGCCTACGTAGTTGTATACGTCGAACAACACTCGAAAAACTACATCGGCACCCTGATTGATATTGTCGAAGTCGCGGCCGCCGAAACGGGGCTGGTTGTGGTAGATGCCGAAGCCATGGGCTCGGACATAGACGAATACGGCCGCGTGGTGCTGGGGGGCATTGTGTTCGACTTTGATAAAGCCACGCTAAAGGCTGAGTCAAAAGCCGCGCTGGATGCAATTGCCGAATACCTCAACAGCAATCCGGCAAAAAACTTTTATGTCGTCGGCCATACCGATTCGAAGGGCGGCTTTGCCTATAACAGCAAACTGTCTGCGGACCGCGCGCGGACTGTCGCTGATACCCTCAAGAAGGACTATGGAATAGCCCCGGACCGGCTGGAGGCACACGGTGTCGGGCCGCTGGTGCCGACATTTTCCAACAACAGTGAAGCCGGGCGGGAAAAAAACCGGCGGGTGGAACTTGTTGAAAGGTAATTGAGCCGGGCTTTTAGCGGAGCGGTCATGAGCAGCGCAAAAAAATACGATTTAGTGGTACCGGCTTTTTTACTGGCAACGGGCATGGCGGTCGCCGGCTACTTTGTCAGCGAAACACTTTACAAATCACAGGTCGCGCTGAATACGGCTGACGTAAAAGGGCTCGCCGAACGGCGTGTCGAGGCAGATACCGCGTACTGGACAATCCAGTACACCGTATCCGGAAAAAGCAAAGCGGATATTGCGAGACTCTATGAGGAATCTGAAAACGATCAGCAGAAAATTATAGCGATGCTGAAAAGCAGTGGTTTTGCAGATAGTGAGATTAAGCCCGGGGTAATTAATTATCTGAAGCAGGAATTTCGGGATGATGCTCAGAAACTCGTCGAAGAGAAGCACTTACTGATCGGCGGAATCGAAGTCGAGACCGACAAGGTTCGCCTGGTTGCTACAGTTCGAGCCAAACTAAATGCGCTTATCGCGCAGGGCCTGGATATCAACAACAACGCGCCCGCTTACCATTTTACGAAATTGAACGATATAAAGCCGGACATGCTGAAAGAAGCGACAATGAACGCCCGTGTTGCGGCGAATGAATTTGCCACCAATGCCGGAGTCAGCGTGGGCGGCATTCGCACCGCACGCCAGGGCGGCTTTGTCATACGTGATGTCGGGGAAAATTATGGCGACACCACAAAAATAGAGAAAGACGTGAGGGTCGTCACCAACGTCACGTTTTTCCTGACCGATTGACTTATATCAAATTGAAACTGAATTTCACGCAAAAACTGCTGGTAGTTTATTCTTTTGCAATCGCGATGCTGGTCGCGATAGCGGCTGCGAGCATTTTGTTTGCCATCAACGTACCCTCGTTCACCGTTGACGTTGCAGCTATTGCAGCTATCCATCCCTTTGTAGGGCTGCTGTCGAATCTGGGCATCATGCTCTGGTGCATCTCGGCTGCCGCCGGGTTTTTTGCCGCCATGATTCTGCGCGCAACCGGCAAAACTGAACGGTTTTCGTTTTTGTTCTGTTCGGCTTTACTGTCAACCTACCTGATGCTGGACGATGCGTTTTTGTTTCACGAAGTACTGGCGCATGACTTTTTTGGCCTGAGTGAAAAGGCGGTTTTCCTGCTTCTGGGAATAGCCGTCCTCTGTTACCTGATTGGGTTTATCCAGAATATTCTTCGCACGCGATACGCAATCCTGGTGACAGCGGTAGGGTTCCTGGCGACTTCGGTGTTTGTTGATGCCATTCTGGAGCCGTGGCTGTCACAGCTCGGTCAATGGCAGTTCTTCATCGAAGACGGCGCCAAATGGCTGGGAATCGTGAGCTGGTGCATTTATCACGTCAGCACCGCCTTTGATATTGTCGTGCAGACGATTGTGCCGCAGCGCGCAGCGCCGGCGGCCGAACTCTGATGAGTGCTGCAGCGGTTTGTACTCGACGCTGGCAAATATCGTTCTCGTTGCACACGCGGCTTTTGTAGCTTTCGTTGTACTGATGGTGCCCTGCATCTACCTGGGCAGGGTCCTGAACTGGAGCTGGGTTCGCAGCTACTGGCTGCGCGTCGCCCATCTCGCGGGGATCGGGCTGGTGGCAGCCCAGACCTGGTTCGGCATGCTATGCCCGCTGACCACGCTGGAGATGTGGCTGCGCGAGCAAAGCGATCTGGCGACCTACACGGGGAGTTTTATCGAGTACTGGCTGCAGGAACTCCTCTATTGGAGTTTTCCTGCCTGGGTGTTTATTGTCCTCTATACAGGTTTCGCGCTACTGGTCATCGCGACCTGGTATGCAGTCCCGCCGAGAAAACAATGAAACTGCCGGAACCACTGTTTGCGATTATAAATCCGATCATGCGGCTGCTCCTGCACTCGCCTGTACATGCGCTGTGGAGTGACAGCCTGATGCTGATCACGTTTACAGGACGCAACAGCGGCAGAACCTTTACTACGCCTGTCAGATATATCGAACTGGACGGCGTCGTCAGGTGTTTTACCAGCGCCGAGAATCAGTGGTGGCGAAACCTGCGCGGCGGCGCCGATGTAATGCTGCGGGTAAAGGGGCAGGATCGTGCGTATCGGGCGACCGTGATAGACAATGATCCGGCGCAGATTCGCGAATGGCTGGAATATTATCTGGGTTTATTTCCGCAGGACGCGGTGTATCACGATATCCGGCTCAACAAGGACAAGACGCTGGTCAGGGAAGACCTGGAACAAGCTTCCCAAAATGCAATCGTGGTTGAAGCCGTTGCCGTAAACACATCCGACAGAGACGCCTGACCCACTACCGTCGTTACGCACGTTGAAAAAAATACTGATTTTCGGCAATTCCGGCGCGGGTAAATCCACTCTCGCCAAAAAACTCTGTAGCCGTTACGAGCTGGCGCACCTGGATCTGGATACGCTTGCCTGGGAGGCGGCAACGCCGCCGGTTCGACGCCCGCTGCAAGCATCCGGGGCGCAGCTGGACGAGTTTGTTTCGACCCATGCAGGCTGGGTCATTGAAGGCTGCTATACCGACCTGCTGGAACTGGTCGCCGACACGGCAGATGAGATCTACTGGCTCAACCTGCCGGTTGAAACCTGCATGGAAAATGCGCGCAGCCGCCCGTGGGAGCCGCACAAATACGCTTCCAAACGCGAACAGGACGATAACCTGCCTATGCTGCTTGAATGGATTTCGCAGTATCCCGACCGACGTGATACGTTTTCGGCCGCGGCGCATACGCGCCTGTTTAACGAATTCTCCGGAAAAAAACACATGCTCACCCGTAACACACCATGGCCTGGCTAGTTCTCTCCATCGCGGGGCTGCTCGAGATCGCCTGGGCCGTTGCCCTGAAATATTCAGAAGGGTTTACCCGGCTCTGGCCGTCAGTCATCTTCGTAGTGACGGCCTGCCTGAGCTTTGCCTGTCTGGCTATTGCACTGCGCACGCTGCCGGTAGGAACCTCATACGCAGTGTGGACCGGTATCGGCGCCGCCGGGGTGGCCGTCTTTGGCATCGTCTGGCTGGGCGAACCCGTGAACGCAATTCGCATCGGCTGCATGTTAATGATTGTTGCCGGCATTGCCGGCCTGAAACTCAGCGCATGATCCTGCTGCCAGCACTGTGGCTGTTTTGCCTGCTCGTTATGGTGCTCATTGACTACTACATGGGTTCGGCGGCCGAGTTCCTGAATGCCTGGAGCGTCGTGCAACGATTGCTCGGGCAACCGCCCAGCGCGGGGGACTCGCTTGTCTACAGCAAGGTCGGCGCATTCGGCGAGGCACTATGCGTGCTGGGTGCGACATTCATCGTAGCGGCGCTGCTGACGCTGGCTCTGCGCCGTCTGGCAGCGCTGTAGTTGTCGCACGCAGCGCAGCATCTGCAGATTATGTTACATCGATGACAGTGCCTGCCGGCTGTGCTAGGTTGTTGGCATAACAAGAAAAATTTCGTGGAGGGGCTACTCATGTCACGTCTGAGCAAAGCAATCTTTCTGCTGGTTTTTCCCCTGGCGACAAATGCTGCTTTGGTGGAATACACGTACACCGGCGCTGCCTATGACACTGCAGCGGGCGGGCCATTCAATCCGGTGCCCATCTATCAGGTGGGCGTTGACCGTATCACCGGCTCTTTTGTTATTGATGATGCCGACATGGTCAGCCTGAGCGGCGTAAACATCATTGACGATATTGTCAGTTTCTCCTTTGACGATGGCGGCGTTGGCGGGCCCTTCCCGGGCACCATTACAGATGCGGATGTTATTGCACCGTCGAACGTTGTTCTGCATACCGATGCCGGCGGCAATATTCTGCAATGGGAATTTATTCTGATCGTTGATTCGGTTTATCGCTCCATGGTCTGGTGCAATACCGGCGATGGCTGCACCGGCTCCAACCCGGAGAAACGTGATGCAGTCACCAACCGCAGCCCCACCCTGACCAATACCGCATCCAGTAACACCGCCGGAGTGTGGTCCGGCCCGGTGACGGTGGTTCCGCTGCCGCCGGCGGCCGCACTGTTCCTGTCGGCGATCGGGCTGCTGGGCTGGATCCGACGGAAGTAGTGGGCGCGACCAGCCCGACCGATGCAGTCAAACTAAGGCGCAGTTTTCTGGACGGCAGGTTCGGCCAGGTTCACGTCCGCACAGCCACTCCCGTCTCAGCCGTATCACCTGTGCACCGGCCGCTGGTGTGTCTGCACATGAGCCCGAAGTCCGGGCGCAGCTATGCCCGGTTCATGCAGCATGCCGCCACCGATCGGATCGTGGTTGCGCCCGACTATCCCGGCCACGGTGAATCCGACCCGCCGCCGGCCGATCCTCATGTGACTATCGAAGACTATGCCGGGAGCATGTGGGACGTTGTTGACGGGCTGAATCTGGACAGCGTGGACTTGCTTGGCTATCACACCGGCTCCGAGGTTGCTGCCGAAGCGGCGCGGCAACGGCCTGAGCGGGTCGGTCGCATCGTGATGATTTCGGCCCCGGTGTTCACGGCTGCTGAACTTGAAAAAGTGCAGCAACTGTTTTTGCCCGTGCCACTGGATGAAGCCGGCAGCCGGTTTCAGAAAATGTGGGCGCTGATACTGCAACACCGTGCGCCTGGCACCACGCTGGAAATGGCGGCGGCGTCATTTGCCGAGAACCTGCGCGGCGGCGAGAACTATGAATGGGGACATCGCGCGGCATTTGCCTATGCAGCGCGATTTGCGGATGTGGTGGCCGATCTGTCGCAGCGCATAACGGTGCTCAACCCTGCTGATGATCTGCATGAGCAAACCCTGCGGATAGCGCCCCGCCTCAAAAACGGCGAGGTCATTGAATGTCCGGAATGGGGCCATGGCTTTCTGGACCTGCATACCGAGGCGGCGGTGGCCGTTATCAAAAGAGCACTTGATCAGTAGCAGCAAAGCAGCTTCCGGCCGGCTGACCGTTGTATATTGGCAAAGCAATTAAGGGGGTAAGTCATCATGTCTCAACAGCAAATCATGAAGTCCGGCCTGAACCTCACTCTGCTCGTTGCGGTCATCAGCATGCCGGCGTTTGCACAGGAATATGTTTCCGGGCATCAGCCGCTGGAAATCTGGGACAACGCGGCACGCGCCAGCATGCCGATGTGGATCAATATCTGGCTGGCGATTCTGATGGGCTCGTTCGCGCTGGGACTGTTTTTTGTGCGCCGCCATGTCGAAGCCCGCTGGGCGGTGGGTGGCTTTATTGCAATGGCTGTGCTGACAGTCGCTTCCGGACGCATTCTGGGGCTGGTGCCGCTGTCCGGACTGTTTTCGCTGATCCACCTGATCTGCTGGTCACCGGCGCTCTATGTGCTGCTGACCCGTCGGCCGTTCATGCAGGAACGGTCATTGTTCGGCGTCTGGTCGGGAGTCATCACGTTCTGCATTGTGTTCTCTTTCATTTTTGACATCCCGGATGCAGCGATCTACCTCGATCACATGCTGGGCATCGGGCTGATCTCCTGACGGCAACGGCACCCTGATGCATCTTCTGCTGCGGCTCATCATTGCTCTGGCCCTTCTATTGCCCGGGATCCTGCCCGCGCAGTCAGTCACCGTGCTGCGCAATAGCTGGGTCGTGCTTAGCGACGCAGAAATCGAAGCGCTTGGATTCGATGCCAAGCTTGCAGTTGATTCTTCCGGTGACAGCGATGCCCGCCTGACGATTGTTCTGCCGGACAGCATTGAAGGGAAAAAATTTATTGATGCGCAGACACGCCTGCTTAGCAATGAAATGCTGGTCCGGTCATTTGCTGCCACCACGACGAAAGATGACGCGGGCAATCATATGATTCGTTTTAATGTTGACCTTATGCTTGTTACAACAGTAAAACTGCGGCTGCGTTATACAGGCAATGCCAAGTACGAGGCGACCATCAGGCTCGACGGTTACCAGACCGTCATCTAGCGTTGGAAATGACACGATTAGATTCTGCTTACGCGGTTAGCGGCCGTGACTACTAATAGCTCTGATGGCATCCGTGAATCCTCTGCAGGCGATCTGACGGCCATCGTCCGTCTGCATGAACAGGCTTTCGGCGCGCCGGAAGGACCGGTGATCGCCCGACTGGTAACGGAATTGCTGGAACATCCGTCGGCTCAGCCATTGTTGTCACTGGTCGCCGAACAGGATGCGAATATTTGCGGACATGCGCTGTTCACTGCCGTGCGCATTGACGGCAGGGCCTGCAAGGGATTTATTCTGGCGCCGCTGGCGGTTGCGCCGGATTGTCAGCGCAAGGGCACCGGCAAAGCTTTGATTGATCACGGCAGCGACGAACTGGCCGCACGTGGCGCGGATTTTGTGCTGGTACTCGGCGATCCGAACTACTATGCGCGCGCCGGCTTTACGGCAACGCACAACATGCACGCTCCCTACGAGCTGCGTTATCCCGAAGCCTGGATGGCACGTGAACTGGCCGCCGGGGCGCTGGCCAAAGTCGCCGGCACCGCGACCTGCGCCGCACCGCTGATGCAGCCGCAGCACTGGTAGGGCAATCACCACTTTATGTCGCACGCCGGGGTTCCGGCACGGGCGTTGCGAGCGGTTTTTTTTGCGGGCTAAGTCATTGAGCGGGATATGATTTACTGCATGTGTTTTACATAATTTGTAACCGGCTTCAAACATTTGCAATGGCCGCGTCTGAGCATTGCTACAATGCCGCGTAATAAATAAGCAAAGGCCCGTACAAGGAAGTGCAAAAGGGCCTACCACACAACAGGGATTATTCTGATGCGCAAGTTCCTCGCTATCGTTCTGCTGACAGCTTTTTCGCTGAACGCGAATGCACTTTCCATTTTGCTCAACGGTGGCAACTCCGAGCGTGAAGTTATTGATCGTCTGATCGGGCTCGGCCACACGGTCACGGAATCGAATGCCGTGTGGTGGGGCAGCGACTGGGATTACTCCCCCTACGACGTGGTCGCTTTCCAGTATGGTGCTTCCAACCCGACCGACATTGACCGGCTGGTAAGCAAGGTCGAAGCGGGCGAAGTGGGCGTAGTGTTTTTCCGCGCCTGGGGTGCCGGCGCCACTGCAACGGCACTGGGCATGGGCGACGGTACCTTCAACTGGCAGTACGCGTATGACAACCTGGATATCTACGACAACAGTCACTACATCACCCAGGGCATGGACCTAGGCATGAATGATCTCGGCTACACCTACATGTCGAGCATTCCCAACCCCGGCGTCAACACAACAGTGCTGGCCGGTGGCACCGATGCCGCCGCGCTGGTGGTACACAACTCGCTGCGGGTTGCGATCAATCCTTTCTACGGCCACATTGACGGCTACGAACTGGAAACCGACCTCGGCATTGAAATGACGGAGCGCACCCTGCAATGGGCTGCCGGCGCGACTGTGGTACCACTGCCCGCCGCTGCCTGGCTGTTCGGCTCCGGCCTGGTCGGCCTCGGCTGGTTGCGGCGCCGGCAAAAAGCCTGAACCGCCAATTCGGCTAGCATAAAAAAACCCGGCCCGGCGCCGGGTTTTTTGTTGGCGGTCTCGTAAAATAGGCGGCCTTATGACGATGCAACTCTATACCGGTTTCGGCTCCGGTAATTCCTACAAAGCCGATCTGTTTCTCAAACTGCTGGCTGTGCCTTATGAAGCTGTGCCGATCAGTATTCCCAAGGGCGAAAACCGCAGTCCGGAGTTTCTTGCACTGACGCCTTTCGGGCAGATTCCGGTGCTGGTGGATGACGGCAGGGTCATTACCGATTCCCATGCCATCCTCTGTTACCTGGCCCGCGCCTATGGCGGCGTGGCTGCAGACCAGTGGTTGCCGGTTGAGCCGGAACCGCTGGCGCAGGTTATGCGCTGGCTGTCGTTTTCGGCGAATGAAATCCAGAACGGCCCGACCATGGCGCGCGCAGTGAAATTGCTGCGCTGGCCACTTGATTACGATCTGGCGGTGACAAAAGCCTACCGGGCGCTGGAGATCATGGATGCGCACCTGGCGCAGCGTAACTGGCTGGCCACCGAAAATCCCACCGTCGCCGATATTGCCTGCTACCCATACCTGTTGCTGGCGGCGGAAGGCGGCGTGGACACGCAACCCTTTGCGGAAGTCAGCGCCTGGCTGCAGCGCGTTGAAGAATTGCCGGGCTTCTGGCCCATGCCGCGCATTCCCAACCTGCCGGATATTCCGCTGGTGCCGTATGCGCCGCCGGAAGCATGACTTTTAAGGATCATTTTTCGGGACACGCGCCGGACTACCGGCAATACCGGCCGGGTTACCCGGCAGAACTGTTCA